>NZ_JBIAXS010000001.1:151324-253415 GCF_042896885.1 Streptomyces sp. NPDC001231 | reverse complement strand
GGGGAGGACGGGCGTGGCTGCCGTGGGCCCGCTTGCGTCGGGTGGTGCGGCGCCGCCTGTCCTGGCCGACGCCGTCACTGCCACGAGTGAGCCGAGCGCGGCGGTCGTGGGTCCGCCTGCGGCGGTGGATGGCACGGATACGACTGCCCTGGGCGATGGGGGTTTTGTCGCCGTGCGGGAGGTGGGCCCGGCTGTGGCGGCCGGTGGTGGGCTGATCGGCGTGGGCCGGGCAGCCGCAGCCGGAGCCTCTGCTGCGGCGGTGGGCCTGGGCCCGGCGGCCGTGGTCGGCGGCGGGGCGACTGGCGTGGCCGGTGGCGACTCGGCCGCCGTGGTCGATGTTGGCCCGGCTGCGGTCGTCGACGGGGGTTTGGCGGACGTGGGTCCGTCTGGCGCGCGCCGCGTGAGCCCCGCTGCCGTGCGCGAAGTCAACTGCCCGACCACGGCGGTTGGGGCGGGCCCGGTGCCGGCCGGCCGGAGGGGCGCGGCCAATCCCGCTGTGCGGGGCGCCGTGGAGACGGGCGGCGATACCGAGTCGGAGCCCGTCCGTCCTGCCGGGGTGCCGGACTGGCGGGAGCAGACCGGGGCCGCGGTGCGCGAGCGCATGCCGTTGTGGTTGCAGACACGGTGCGGGCTGGAGCGCAGGAACGTGGTGGCGCTCACCGTGCTGTTCGCCGTCGCCGCGCTCCTTGCCGTGCAGCACTTCTGGACCGGCCGTACGCAGGCGGTCCAGGCACCCGAGGTGGTGCGGGCCGTGGCTCCCCACGAGGACCAGGGGCAGGACAAGGCCACCACGGCCGGGGCGCCGGTCACCGCGCGGGGTGCTCCGGCGTCCCCTGGCACGGAGATCGTGGTGGACGTCAGCGGCAAGGTCCGGCGCCCCGGAATCCAGCGCCTGCCGGCCGGGTCGCGGGTAGCCGACGCCCTCCAGGCGGCCGGCGGGGTGCGTCCCGGCACCCGTACCGACGGCCTCAACCGGGCCCGCTTCCTGGTGGACGGCGAACAGGTCGTCGTCGGCGGCCCGGCCCCCGCCGCCGTACCCGAGGCGCCCGGGGCGGGCCTCTCCGGCGCCGCCGGTACGGGTGCCGCGGGCACGTCCACGGCCCCGGTCTCCCTCAGCACGGCCACCGCTGACCAGTTGCAGACCCTGCCCGGCGTCGGTCCCGTGCTGGCCCGGCGCATCATCGACTACCGCACGCAGCACGGCGGCTTCCGCTCGGTGGACCAACTGCGTGAGGTCAGCGGCATCGGCACGCGCCGCTTCGCCGATCTGCGGGACCTGGTCAGCCCGTGAACCCCGATACCGACACCGGCACCGACGCCGAGCGAGGTCCCGCGCCGCCCGGCCGCCCCGCCCCTGCCGAGCCCCCATCCACCCGGATCCACCCCCGCCCCGCGGTGCACGCCGCCTCCGGCAAGCGACTGGCAACGCCCATCCCCGGCAGGAAGGACCGGCAGACCTCCGGCTCGTCCCGCCCGCCCTCGCGGCCTGGGCGACGGCGGCCGTGGCGTTGGATGCCTCCACGGGCCGAGTGACCGGCTTCGTGATCGCCTGCCTCGCCGCTGCCGCCGTACTCCTGGCAGGTCGACGACGCGGAAGCCGTGGAACGCTCACGGCCGGGCAGTCGCCCGCTCCTGCCACCGGACGGTCCCGGGCGCGTGCCTCCTGGGCGCGTGCCTCCGCTGCCGCCGCGCTGCTGGGCGCCGCCGCGGCCGCCGTGTCCGCCGGGCTCCACGGGGCGGACGTGCGGCGAGGTCCGGTGCCCGCTCTGGCACGGCAGTTCGCCACGGTGACCGCCGAGGTGGAGCTGACCTCCGACCCCCGCCTCACCCGCCCCCGGATCCGCGGCGACCATCAGGCGCCTCCCTCCGTACGGATGGACGCCGAGGTGCTGCGCGTCGACCGAGCCGGCTCGACGGCGGCCGTGGTGACCCGGACTCCGGTGCTGATCCTCGTCAACATCGGCTCGCAGACGGCGGCCCGTGTCGGGGACCCGTCGGGAAGACCGGGACGCTCGCTGGACGGGCACGACACGCACCCTGCGGAAGGGGCACAGCTCTCGCCCTGGCTCGGGTTGCTGCCGTCCACGCGGCTGAGAGTGACCGCGCGGCTGTCGCCCCCGATGACGGGCGGCGACCGGATCGCGGCGGTCCTCCGGGTCCAGGACAGGGCGCCGCCCGAGGTGGTGGCGGAGCCGTCCGCGCCACAGCGACTGGCGGGCCGGCTGCGTGCCGGGCTGCGGGCGGCGACCGACGGCCTGCCGGGGGACGCGCGGGCGCTGCTGCCGGGCCTGGTCGTCGGGGACACCTCGCGGATCACCCCCGAACTCGACGAGGCGTTCAAGGCGACGGACCTCACGCACCTCCTGGCCGTCTCCGGGAGCAACCTCACCATCCTCCTCGCCCTGCTCCTGGGGCCACCGGGCCTGGCCCAGCGAGTGGAGCGCCGCGGCCTGGCACCGCGGCTGGGCCTGCCCCTGCGCGGCACCGCGCTGTCCGGGGCGGCGCTCACTCTGGGGTTCGTCGTCGTGTGCCGGCCCGACCCGAGTGTGCTGCGGGCCGCGGCCTGCGGAGCGGTGGCGCTGCTCGCCCTCGCGACCGGGCGCCGCAGATCGCTGCTCCCCGCCCTGGCGACGGCCGTACTGCTGCTGGTGCTCTACGACCCGTGGCTGTCGCGCAGTTACGGCTTCCTGCTGTCGGTGCTGGCCACCGGAGCCCTGCTCACCCTCGCGCCCCGCTGGAGCGCGGCGCTGCAACGGCGTCGGGTCCCCGCCAGGGCGGCCGAGGCGCTGGCCGCGGCGGCAGCGGCGCAGGCGCTGTGCGCGCCCGTCGTCGCCGTGCTGTCGGCCCGGGTGAGCCTGGTGGCGGTGCCGTGCAACCTGCTCGCGGAGGCCGCAGTCGCGCCCGCCACCGTGCTCGGTTTCGCGGCGCTGGCGACGGCACCGGTCGCCATGCCGGTGGCGAAGACGCTGGCCTGGTGCGCGGGTTGGCCGACCGGGTGGATCGCGGACGTGGCCCGGACCGGGGCGGCCCAGCCCGGCGGGGGAGTGGACTGGCCGGACAGCTGGACCGGGGCACTGCTGCTGGCCCTCGTCACGGTGGTGGCCGTGCTCGTGGGCCGGTGGCTGCTGAGACACCCCTGGCTCTGCGGGGTCTGCGGGGCGCTGCTCCTCCTGGTGGTCGTGCAGCCGCCGCCACTGACCCGGGTGATCACCGGCTGGCCGCCGCCCGGCTGGCGGTTCGCGATGTGCGACGTGGGCCAGGGTGACGCGACGGTGCTCGCGGCGGGCCGCGGCGCCGGTGTGGTCGTGGACGCCGGACCCGACCCGGTACTGGTGGACCACTGCCTGCGCAAGCTCGGCGTCACCAGGGTCCCGCTGGTCGTACTGACCCACTTTCACGCCGACCACGTGGCCGGCCTGCCGGGCGTACTGCGCGGACGCGCGGTGGGCGCCATCGAGACGACCGGTTACGAAGAACCCGCACAGCAGGCCGAGTTCGTACGGAAGGAGGCAGCCCGTCGCGGCATCCCACTCACCCGTGCCGGTGCCGGGGAACAGCGCGGTACCGGTGACCTGACCTGGCAGGTGCTGTGGCCGCCACCGCCCCCCGCACCAGACCCGGACGGACCCAACGACGCCAGCGTCACGCTGCTCGTCCACTCCGGCGGACTGCGCCTGTTGCTCCTGGGCGACCTCGAACCCCCGGCGCAGCAGGCGCTGTTGAACTCCCCGATGAGCGCGCGACTGGCGGGAGTGGACGTGCTCAAGGTCGCCCACCACGGCTCGGCGTACCAGAGCCCGGACCTGATACGCGTGGCGGCCCCGCGCCTGGCCCTGATCTCCTGTGGCGCGGACAACACCTACGGGCACCCGGCCCCTCCCACCGTCGCGGCCCTGCGCGCGCTGGGCGCGGTGGTGCTGCGCACGGACCGGGACGGGGCGCTCGCGGTGACCGGGGCGGGTGCGGGGGTGCGTGTGGCGCGGAACTGAACGCCGGGCATGTGTGCTGATTGTGGTGAAGGTGAGGTGGAAATGTTCATTTTCTGTCAATGAAAAGCCAGTTGATGCTCCTTGTGTGCAGTCCCGTGGCATGTGGCGGATTCTCGTGATGTGGGCTCGTGTTGCCTGGAATGCCCTGTTGGTGATCGAATACTTCTTCGGCAATGGAGATGTCGAGGCATGCATGGGGTGGCGTAGATGTTCGGCCGCTGGCTGGGAAACCGGACGAACCGGGTGCAACAGGCGAGTCCGCTCGCGGCGGTGCAGACGCCGCCCGACGCGGGTGTGTTGAGCTGCCGGGTGCTCGATCCGGTCAACGAACCCGTGACGCATGCCGAGTTCACCGTCACCGACACCATGGGGCGCACGGTGGTCGGCGGCGGCACCGATCCCTACGGGTTGTTCCTGGCGACGGTGCCGGCGGGGGAGTACCGGCTCGCCATCTCCGCGGAGGGGTACACACCGCACCGGGCGACCGTGTTCGTCGGCGAGAACTCGCTGGCCCCGTTGGGCGATGTGACCCTCCAGGTCGCCCAGCCGCCGAACCTGCCGGCACCGGGCGACTGGGAGATAGAGGCGACGCACTCCTCGATCGGCTTCACCGCCCGGCACATCGGGCTGGCCCGGATCCACGGGCGGTTCAACTCCTTCGCGGGAGCGGTGCGGATCTCCGATCCCGTGGAGCGGTCCGCGATGCACGTGGTGATCGACGCGGCGTCCATCGACACGAACGTGCGGATGCGCGACGACCATCTGCGCTCGGCGGACTTCCTTGACGTGGTGAACTTTCCGACGCTCGAGTTCTACAGCGAGCGGTGCGTGCACAGGGGCGGCAGCAGATGGGCCGTCACCGGCGCGCTGTCGCTGCACGGGGTGACGCGTACGGTCACCCTCGACATGGAGTACCTCGGGCTCGGCAACGGCATGGAGGGCGAGGTGCGGGCGGCCTGCCGGGCCACCACCGAGCTGCACCGTGACGACTACACGGTGAGCTGGCAGACCATGCTGGCGCGGGGGATCGCCGTGGTCGGACCGACCATCCAGGTCGCCCTCGACGTGCAACTCGTCCCCAAGGCCTGACGCCCGGCCGGGCACGGCCGTCAGACGCCGCCGGCCGCAGCCCGCCGTCCCTCGTCACGGCGGGCTGCCGGACAATGGCCCCGTGAGCGATGTGAGACACGTGCTGGTGCTGCCCGACCGCGATGCCGCGGAGGAGGTGGCGCAGGCGCTCGCGGAGCGGTTCGCGGTCGACGAGGAGCCGCGGATCGTCCGCGACGCGCTGGCCGGTGAGGACGACGCCGAGGACGCGCAGTGGCTCGTGGTCCTCCGGGACGAGGCGGAACGGCTGGATCCGGCGGAGCTGGACGCGTTCGCGGCGGAGTGGGAGGGCTGGCGCGAGGAGCCCTAGTGCCGCGGCAGGCAACGTCTGCTCGTCAAGGAGCGGCGTCCGGTGCCATGTGCCGGGGGCGTTGTCGGTGGTCCGTGGGATGCTTGTCGCGATGGCCAGGAAGACTGCGAACGACGACCCTCTCGCCCCGGTGACGCTAGCCGTGGGGCAGGAGGACCTCCTGCTCGACCGTGCCGTGCGGGAGGTGGTGGCCGCCGCCAGGGCCGCCGACGCCGACACGGACGTACGGGACCTCACCCCGGACCAGCTGCAGCCCGGCACGCTCGCCGAGCTGACCAGTCCGTCGCTCTTCGCCGAGCGCAAGGTCGTGGTCGTACGCAACGCGCAGGACCTGTCGGCCGACACGGTCAAGGACGTCAAGGCGTATCTGGGGGCGCCCGCCGAGGAGATCACACTGGTGCTGCTGCATGCGGGCGGCGCCAAGGGCAAGGGCCTGCTCGACGCGGCGCGCAAGGCCGGTGCGCGCGAGGTGGCCTGCCCGAAGATGACCAAGCCGGCCGACCGGCTCGCCTTCGTACGGGGCGAGTTCCGCGGGCTCGGGCGCTCGGCCACGCCGGAGGCGTGCCAGGCGCTGGTCGACGCGATCGGCAGCGATCTGCGGGAGCTGGCGTCGGCGGTGACGCAGTTGGTCGCGGACATCGAGGGGACGATCGACGAGGCCGTCGTCGGCCGCTACTACACCGGCCGGGCCGAGGCGTCCAGCTTCACGGTCGCCGACCGGGCCGTCGAGGGGCGGGCGGCGGAGGCGCTGGAGGCGCTGCGGTGGTCGCTGGCCACCGGCGTGGCACCGGTGATGATCACCAGCGCGCTCGCCCAGGGTGTGCGGGCGATCGGGAAGCTGTCCTCCGCGCGAGGCGGCCGTCCGGCCGACCTGGCGCGGGAACTCGGCATGCCGCCCTGGAAGATCGACCGCGTCCGGCAGCAGATGCGCGGCTGGACCCCGGACGGCGTGGCCGTCGCTCTCCGTGCGGTGGCCGAGGCCGACGCGGGCGTCAAGGGCGGCGGCGACGACCCCGAGTACGCCTTGGAGAAGGCGGTGGTCATCATCGCCCGGGCGGCCCGCTCCAGAGGACGCGGCTGAGACGGCCCGCGCCACCCCACCTCGAAGGCCCCGGCCTCCCTTCACGTTCCGCGACACGCCGAAGACCCCGCCGTTCTCCCTGGGGAAAGGGAGTGCGGCGGGGTCTTCGGTTCACGCTGTTCGGTTCCGCGCCCGCGTGGCGAACGCAGGCCGCGCGCGGATCCGGGGGTGCCGGTCGGGGGCGGATGAGAGAGGGCCCGCCCTCGGTCCTTCCGGCCAAGTCGGATCCCGGAGGATCCGTTCAGATCAAGGAAGGGGCTCAGCCCTTGAGGGCCGTGACCTTGGTGGCCAGCGCCGACTTCTTGTTGGCGGCCGCGTTCTTGTGGATGACGCCCTTCGAGACGGCCTTGTCGAGCTGACGCGCGGCAGCGCGCTGGAGCTCGGTGGCCTTCTCGACGTCACCCGCGGCAGCGGCCTCGCGGGCCTTGCGGATCGCGGTCTTCAGAGAGGACTTGACGGCCTTGTTGCGCAGCCGCGCCTTCTCGTTGGTCTTGTTCCGCTTGATCTGGGACTTGATGTTCGCCACGAATGAGCCTTTTCAGGTTCTGGTACGGGGCCGCACGGGTCCCGTACCGGTGATTTCTTGGGTTGTGCCTCGCGCGTAGAGGGCATGAGACACAGTCGCCCAGGCTACCAGTGGCCCGCTGGGCGGCCCAAACCGGTCGCCGGTCCCCACCCGTGGGACCATGGAAGCTACGTATCGTTCCGACCCGAGGCATAAGGCGCCTCAAGAAACAGGACCCTGCGTGCCCGCGACCCCTGACAACGTGCCCGAGCCGAGCCGTACCGCCCCGGCTCTGATCCGCAACTTCTGCATCATCGCGCACATCGACCACGGCAAGTCCACGCTCGCCGACCGGATGCTCCAGCTGACCGGGGTGGTCGAGCAGCGGCAGATGCGCGCCCAGTACCTCGACCGCATGGACATCGAGCGCGAGCGCGGCATCACGATCAAGTCCCAGGCGGTGCGTCTGCCGTGGGCTCCCACCCACGACCCAGGCAACACGCACATCCTCAACATGATCGACACCCCGGGGCACGTCGACTTCACCTACGAGGTCTCGCGGTCGCTCGCCGCCTGCGAGGGGACCATCCTGCTCGTCGACGCGGCCCAGGGCATCGAGGCCCAGACCCTCGCCAACCTCTACCTGGCGATGGAGAACGACCTCACGATCATCCCGGTCCTCAACAAGATCGACCTGCCGGCCGCGCAGCCGGAGAAGTTCGCCGAGGAGCTGGCCAACCTCGTCGGCTGCGAGCCCGGCGACGTGCTGAAGGTCTCCGCCAAGACCGGTCTCGGCGTCGAGGCGCTGCTCGACCGGGTGGTCAAGGAGATCCCGGCCCCGGTCGGCGTCGCCGACGCCCCCGCCCGCGCGATGATCTTCGACTCCGTCTACGACTCCTACCGCGGTGTCGTGACGTACGTCCGTGTCATCGACGGTCAGCTCGGCAAGCGCGAGCGGATCCGGATGATGTCCACCGGCGCCACCCACGAGCTGCTGGAGATCGGCACCAACTCCCCGGAGATGCTTCCGGCCGACGGTCTCGGCGTCGGCGAGGTGGGCTACCTGATCACCGGGGTGAAGGACGTCCGTCAGTCCAAGGTCGGTGACACCGTCACCAGCCAGCACAAGGGGGCCGAGGAGGCGCTGGGCGGCTACAAGGACCCCAAGCCGATGGTCTTCTCCGGCCTGTATCCGCTGGACGGCTCCGACTACCCCGAGCTGCGCGAGGCGCTGGACAAGCTTCAGCTCAACGACGCCGCCCTGGTCTACGAGCCGGAGACCTCCGCCGCCCTCGGTTTCGGCTTCCGCGTCGGCTTCCTCGGACTGCTCCACCTGGACGTGATCCGCGAGCGGCTGGAGCGCGAGTTCGGGCTCGACCTGATCGCCACCGCCCCCAACGTGGTCTACCGCGTGGTGATGGAGGACGGCACCGAGCACACGGTCACCAACCCCAGCGAGTTCCCCGAGGGGAAGCTCGCCGAGGTGTACGAGCCGGTCGTGCGGGCCACGATCCTCGCGCCCACCGAGTTCATCGGCGCGATCATGGAGCTGTGCCAGACCCGCCGCGGCACCCTCCTCGGCATGGACTACCTCTCCGAGGACCGCGTGGAGATCCGCTACACCCTCCCGCTCGCCGAGATCGTCTTCGACTTCTTCGACCAGCTGAAGTCCAAGACCCGCGGCTACGCCTCCCTGGACTACGAGCCCACCGGCGAGCAGAGCAGCTCCCTGGTCAAGGTCGACATCCTGCTGCACGGCGACAAGGTGGACGCCTTCTCGGCGATCACCCACAAGGACCAGGCGTACGCGTACGGCGTGCGGCTCGTGGCCAAGCTCAGGGAGCTCATCCCGCGGCAGAGCTTCGAGGTGCCCGTCCAGGCGGCCATCGGCTCCCGGGTGATCGCCCGCGAGACCATCCGCGCGATCCGCAAGGACGTCCTCGCCAAGTGCTACGGCGGTGACATCTCCCGGAAGCGGAAGCTGCTGGAGAAGCAGAAGGAGGGCAAGAAGCGCATGAAGATGGTGGGTTCCGTGGAGGTTCCGCAGGAGGCCTTCATCGCGGTGCTCTCCAGCGATGACAGCGCGGGGTCGGCCAAGGGCAAGAAGTGACCGCCCGGTAGCCCGGGGCGTGCGGCCGTTACCCGGTGAACCGGGTGAAAATGGGGCCCGTCGTGCGAAAGCGCGGCGGGCCCTCGCGCATCCGCGCGGTAGCTCTCTGTGGGAAGTGGCGGAGCGCTTCCCCTTACGCGGTGGCCGGTCGCACCTTAGTCTGATCCTGCTCGTTGGTTACTCGTGAGTTAAGCAACAGTCCGAACCACCACACGTGAGTCACCCCAGCCGCAAAGAGCCAGCCGCACTGTCGCGGGCCCCGGAGGATGTCGTGAGCGACGCACAGACCCTGATCGAGAACCGTCCGCCGTCCGTGGCGGCCCTCTTCCTGGAGCGTGTGGCGGCGACACCGGACGCCGAGGCCTACCGCTACCCCGTACCCGCGGCCTCCGGCGAGGGCCCGGACGACTGGAAGTCGCTGAGCTGGGCGCAGTCCGCCGAGCGGGTCTACGCGATCGCGGCCGGACTCATCGAACTGGGCGTGCGGCCGGAGGAGCGGGTCGCGCTCGCCTCCGCCACCCGTGTGGAGTGGCTGCTGGCCGACCTCGGCATCATGTGCGCGGGCGCGGCCACGACCACCGTCTACCCGCAGACCAGCGCCGGCGAGTCGGCCTTCATCCTCTCCGACTCCCAGAGCCGGGTGCTCATCGCGGAGAACGCCGAGCAGCTGGCCAAGGCCGAGGAGAAGCGCGCCGAGCTGCCCGAGCTGCACCACGTCGTCGTCATCGACGCGGACGGCGTCGAGACCGGCGAACGGGTGCTCAGCCTGGCCGAGCTGGAGCGGCGCGGCGCCGCGTACCTGGACGAGCACCCCGAGCTGATCAAGGAGCGGGTCGGCGCGATCACCAAGGACCAGCTCGCCACCCTCATCTACACCTCCGGCACCACCGGCCGCCCCAAGGGCGTCCGGCTGCCGCACGACAACTGGTCGTACATGGCCAAGGCCATCGCCGCCACCGGGCTGGTCGGCGCCGACGACGTGCAGTACCTGTGGCTGCCGCTCGCGCACGTCTTCGGCAAGGTCCTCACCTCCGGCCAGATCGAGGTCGGGCACGTCACCGCCGTGGACGGGCGCGTGGACAAGATCATCGAGAATCTCCCGGTCGTCCAGCCGACCTACATGGCGGCCGTCCCGCGCATCTTCGAGAAGGTCTACAACGGCGTCGCCGCCAAGGCCCGCGCAGGCGGCCCGGCCAAGTACAAGATCTTCCAGTGGGCCGCCGAGGTCGCCCGCGAGTACGCCAAGGTCACCCAGGACAACTTCAAGCGCACCGGCACCCGCTCCGCGCCCTTCGGCCTGGCCGCCAAGCACAAGGTCGCCGACGCGCTCGTCTACGCCAAGATCCGCGAGGCCTTCGGCGGCCGGCTGCGCGCCTGCATCTCGGGCAGCGCCGCCCTCGCCCCGGAGATCGGCTACTTCTTCGCAGGCGCCGGCATCCACATCCTGGAGGGCTACGGTCTCACCGAGTCCTCCGCCGCCTCCTTCGTCAACCCCGGCGAGGCCTACCGCACCGGTACGGTCGGCAAGCCGCTGTCCGGCACCGAGGTGCGCATCGCGGACGACGGCGAGATCCTGCTGCGCGGCCCCGGCATCATGGAGGGCTACCACAAGCTGCCCGAACAGACCGCCGAGGTGCTGGAGGCCGACGGCTGGTTCCACACCGGCGACATCGGCGAGCTCTCCCCGGACGGCTATCTGCGCATCACCGACCGCAAGAAGGACCTCATCAAGACCTCCGGCGGCAAGTACATCGCGCCCGCCGAGGTCGAGGGCCAGTTCAAGGCGGTGTGCCCGTACGTCTCCAACATCCTGGTGCACGGCGCCGACCGGAACTTCTGCACCGCGCTGATCGCCCTCGACGAGCCGGCGATCCTGGAGTGGGCCAAGGAGAACGGCCTGGAGGGCAGGCCGTACGCCGAGGTCGTCGCCGCGCCGCGGACGGTCGAGATGGTCGACGGCTACGTCAGGCAGCTCAACGCGGGCCTGCAGCGCTGGCAGACCGTCAAGAAGTTCCGCCTGCTGCCGCGCGACCTCGACGTCGAGCACGGCGAGATCACCCCGAGCCTGAAGCTGAAGCGGCCCGTGGTGGAGCGGGAGTACAGGCATCTGATCGACGAGATGTACGCGGGCGCGCGTGAGGCGTGATCACTGAGCCGGCCCGGCCGGTGAACTCCCCGCGCTCCTCGGGGGCGCGGGGACGATCACGAATACGTTCACGGGCGCTCGGATCTGTCCGTCTTTGATCACTCCGGTAGCGCAGTTCTCGTGGTTCTCATGCAAGGCGGCACACTTCGGTAACTCCTTGCTTATGGACGCAGTCGGTCTGTCACCCTGTCGGCATCGACCGAACCGATTCGTCCGGACCGCCCGGGGAGCCGCAGATGGGGGTCATTCCCACGCAGCGGGAGACCGCCTCCCGTGCCTCCGAGGTACCCGTGCACGCGTCCGGCACGGCCGCGCACGCCGCGGGGGCATGCCCGCGGACGCACGCGACACTGCCCGGGGGCTCCCTCGCGCCCGGCGCCGCCCGCGCGCGGCTGCGCGCCGCGCTGACCGAGTGGACGGACCTCGGGTTCGAGATCGGCGAGCGACTGGCCGAGGACGCCCTGATCGTGGTCAGCGAACTGGTCACCAACGCCGTCGTGCACGCGGGCACCGACGTCGAGCTGACCTGCCGGCTGGAGCCGGAGACCGGCGCCTGCGTGGTCGAGGTGTGCGACCACCACCCCTCGCGGGCCCTCCGCGACCACGGCTCCGGGGAACCGCACGAAACCCCGGAGTACGGCCGCGGCCTGCGGCTCGTCGCGACGCTCTGCGAGGCGTGGGGCGTCACCTACCGGGCCGGCGCCAAGACGGTGTGGGCGCGGCTGCCCGCCGAGGCCGGCCCGGCGGAGGAGGACGAGGACGCGGCGTACGGCGTGGAACGCGGGCTCGGCACCGCCGAGGTCCTCGCGCCCGCGCCCCAGGGCGCCGGGCGGGACCGGGACTGGCTGGGGCGCGGCGCGCTGTCCTTCCTCGCGGAGGCCTCCGACCTGCTCGCCGGACAGCTCGACGAGGACCTGGTCGCCTCGCTCACCGGACAGCTGCTCGTACCCCGGCTGGCCGACTGGTGCGCGGTGTGGCTGGAGGACGAGTCCACCGGCCGGTGGGGACCCTCGCGCTGGAGCGGAGCCGAGGGCGGCGGAGGCTGGAACGACGGGACCGGCGCGGCCGGGCCGCGGCTCGCCCGTGTCTGGCACGGCAGCGAGGGCCGGATCGAGGAACTGCGCCGAGTCCTGGAGAAGGACCCGCCGCGCCCCACCGACGGCCTGCGGTCCGGGCCCGCCGCCCATCCCTGGCCCGGGGAGGCACTCGGCCCGCACGCGGCCCACGGCGCGGCGCTGGCGTACCGCCTGATCGCAGGCGGCCGTCCGCTGGGCACGCTGGTCATCGGGCGGACCGGGCTGCTCCGCTTCCCCGACGAGGTCACCGGGCTGATCGAGGACCTCAGCCGCCGGGTCGCCCTCGCCATCGGCGCGGCCCGGCAGTACGCCCGCCAGGCCACCATCAGCGCCGTGCTCCAGCGCGGCCTGCTGCCCGGCGCGGTGGCCGAGATCCCCGGTCTGCGCAGCGCGCTGGTGTACGAGCCGTGCGACAAGGGCGGCCCGAGCGGTGACTTCTACGACCTCTTCCCGGCCGGCCACGGCCGCTGGTGCTTCGCCGTCGGCGACGTGCAGGGCAAGGGTCCCGAGGCCGCCGTCGTCATCGGGCTCGCCCGCCCCTGGCTGCGGCTGCTGGCCCGCGAGGGCTACGGCGTCGCCGACGTCCTGGACCGCCTCAACCAGCTCCTCCTCGACGACGCCACCGAGGCCTCCGACGCCGCCGCGCGCGCCCTGGTGGCGGCCGGCGGACGCACCCCGGTCCCCGTCGACACCCAGACCCGGTTCCTGTCCCTGCTGTACGGCGAGCTGGTCCCCTTCGACGGCGGCGTGCGCTGCACCCTCGCCTCCGCCGGGCACCCGCTGCCGCTGGTCCTCGGGCGCGAGGGCGGCGTCCGCACGGTGGCCCGGCCGCAGGCGCTGCTCGGGGTGATCGAGGACGAGACGTACGCCTGCGAGACCTTCGAGCTGCGGCCGGGTGACACCCTGCTGTGTGTCACCGACGGCGTCACCGAGCGGCGCTCCGGCTCCCGCCAGTTCGACGACGGCGACGGCCTCGCCACGGCCCTCGCCGGCTGCGCCGGGCTCGACGCGGAACCGATCGCCGAGCGCATCCGCCGACTCGTGCACGACTTCGGCACGGGCCCACCGGAGGACGACCTGGCCCTGCTGGTACTCCAGGCCGAATGCGACTAGCGCACCGCACCGCCCACCCTGGCCCCAGTTCTGCGGGCCGGGCTTCTTTCGTGGTGCTGGACAATGGGAGGTATGCCTTCCGCACTTCCCGATGGTGAGTCCGTTCCCGATGACGGTGCGCTGCCCGTGGACGCGCTCGCCGGGGCGGCCGACCGGCCCCTCGGGTTCTATCTGCACGTCCCCTACTGCGCGACCCGCTGCGGCTACTGCGACTTCAACACGTACACCGCCACCGAGCTGCGCGGCACCGGCGGGGTGCTCGCCTCCCGTGACAACTACGCCGGGACGCTGACCGACGAGGTCCGCCTCGCCCGCAAGGTGCTCGGCGACGACCCGCGCGAGGTCCGCACGGTCTTCGTCGGCGGCGGCACGCCCACGCTGCTGGCCGCGGACGACCTGGTGCGGATGCTGGGGGCGATCCGCGACGAGTTCGGCCTCGCGGCCGACGCCGAGATCACGACGGAGGCCAACCCGGATTCGGTCGACCCCGCCTACCTGGCCACGCTCCGCGAGGGCGGCTTCAACCGGATCTCCTTCGGCATGCAGAGCGCCCGGCAGCACGTGCTCAGGATCCTCGACCGCACGCACACGCCCGGCCGCCCCGAGGCCTGTGTGGGCGAGGCCCGCGCCGCCGGCTTCGAGCACGTCAACCTCGACCTGATCTACGGCACCCCAGGCGAGTCCGACGACGACTGGCGGGCCTCGCTGGACGCGGCCCTCGGCGCCGGCCCCGACCACGTCTCGGCGTACGCCCTGATCGTGGAGGAGGGCACCCAGCTCGCCCGTCGGATCCGGCGCGGGGAGATCCCGATGACGGACGACGACGTGCACGCCGACCGCTACCTGATCGCCGAGGAGACGCTGACCGCGGCGGGCTTCGAGTGGTACGAGGTGTCCAACTGGGCCACCTCGGAAGCCGGCCGCTGCCTGCACAACGAGCTGTACTGGCGCGGCGCCGACTGGTGGGGCGCGGGACCCGGCGCGCACAGCCACGTGGGGGGCGTGCGCTGGTGGAACGTGAAGCATCCGGGGGCGTACGCGGCAGCCCTGGCGGCAGGCCGCTCCCCGGGCGCCGGCCGGGAACTCCTTACGGAGGAGGACCGCCGGGTGGAGCGCATCCTGCTGGAACTGCGGCTGCGGGAGGGCGTCCCGCTGGACCTGCTGCGCCCGGACGGCCTCGCCGCGTCCCGGCGCGCGCTGTCCGACGGGCTGCTCCAGGAAGGGCCGTACGAGGCGGGGCGTGCCGTGCTCACCCTGCGGGGCCGGCTGCTGGCGGACGCGGTGGTGCGGGATCTGGTGGATTGATCACTCCACAAGGGACAGCAGAGGACGAAGTTCGGCGATCCGCTGACACTCGATGCCCTCGGTATCGAACTCGACACCAGCCGATTCGGCACGTTGCCCGACGTCAAGCCCCACCGCTGGCCGTTGCCGTGACGAAATCGATCAGCTCCTCCACCCGCCCGAGCAGCTCCGGCTCCAGGTCCTTGTAGGACCGCACGTGGGACAGGATCCGCTGCCAGGCCGCGCCCGTGTTCTCCGGCCAGCCCAGGGCGCGGCACACACCCGTCTTCCAGTCCTGGCCGCGCGGGACGCGGGGCCAGGACCCGATCCCGAGCGAGGAGGGCTTCACGGCCTCCCAGACGTCGATGTAGGGGTGGCCGACCACCAGCGCGTGCTCGCTGGTCACCGACTCGGCGATGCGCCACTCCTTGCTGCCGGGCACCAGGTGGTCCACGAGGACGCCGAGGCGGGCGTCCGGACCGGGCGCGAACGCCTCGACGATCGCCGGCAGGTCGTCCACGCCCTCCAGGTACTCCACGACCACGCCCTCGACGCGCAGGTCGTCGCCCCACACCTTCTCGACCAGTTCGGCGTCGTGCCGGCCCTCGACGTAGATGCGCCCGGCGCGGGCCACGCGCGCGCGTGCCTCGGGCACGGCGACCGAACCGGATGCCGTACGGGTGGGCCGTACCGGGCCGGACGACGGCTTCACCAGGGTGACCACCCGGCCCTCCAGCAGGAAGCCGCGGGGCGCGAGCGGGAACACCCGGTGCTTGCCGAAACGGTCCTCCAGTGTCACCGTGCCCGCCTCGCAGCGGATCACCGCCCCGCAGAAGCCGGTCCCGGGCTCCTCCACGACCAGACCCGGCTCGGCGGGAACCTCCGGCACGGGCCGGGGCTTCTTCCAGGGCGGAGTGAGGTCGGGCGAATACTGGCGCATTCGAGTGACGATATGGACAGGCCCGAGTCCGATCAGGACGACACGCCGAAGCGCGCGGCCAGGGCGTCCCGCTGGGCGCGGACGAAGGCGGCGTCCACCACCGCTCCGTGACCGGGAACGTACAGAGCGTCCTCGCCGCCGAGCGCCAGCAGCCGGTCGAGGGCGGCGGGCCACCGGGACGGCACGGCGTCCGGGCCCGCCTGGGGCTCGCCGGACTCCTCGACCAGGTCCCCGCAGAACACCACGGTCGGGTCGCCCGGCACCACCACCGCGAGATCGTGCGTGGAGTGCGCCGGGCCCATGTTCGCCAGCAGCACCTCCCGCCCGCCACCGAGCCGGAGGGTGAGCCGGTCGCGGACCTCGCGGCCGGGCCGTACCAGGGCGTCCGCCGCCTCCTCGGCCGCCTTGGCGTCCAGCCCCTGGCGCACCGCGTCCCCGCGCAGCTCAGCGCGCTCACCGCTGTCACCGAACACCGCGTCCGCGCCCTCGGCGGCGAAGATCTCCGCGCCGTCGAACTCCGCCGCCCCGAAGATGTGGTCGAAGTGGGGGTGGGTGAGCGCGAGATGTGTCACATCACCACCGGCGAGCGCCCGCGCCCACGCACGCAACCGTGCGCCCTCCGCGTGGCTCGAACCCGCGTCGACCATCAGCGCGGCGCCCTCCCCGACGACCAGCCCGGCCGTGCAGTCCCATCCGGGCAGGCGGCACCGCCCCACCCCGTCCGCCAGCCGTTCCCATTCCAGTTCTTCCCGAGGGGCTTCCCGCGCATCCGTCATGGGGCGACGCTAGCGGTGATGCCTGCCGGGTACGACATCCCGGCCGATCCCGGGTGATCCCGGTCCCGACCTCGTAGTCCGTCGCGGCCCGGCCTTGCCGGGGGCGTACCCGGCGGCCGTACACTGGGCCGGGTAGAGCTGGCACTCGTATGCGCAGAGTGCCAGGCGGGTGGCCGAGGAACGACCCTGGAGGTGTGCGCGATGCTCAGCGAGCGGCGGCTTCAGGTGCTGCGCGCCATCGTCCAGGACTACGTCGGCACCGAGGAGCCGGTGGGCTCCAAGGCCCTCACCGAGCGGCACAGCCTGGGCGTCTCACCGGCCACGGTCCGCAACGACATGGCGGCCCTGGAGGACGAGGGCTACATCGCCCAGCCGCACACCAGTGCCGGCCGTATCCCCACCGACAAGGGGTACCGCCTGTTCGTCGACAAGCTGGCCGAGGTCAAGCCGATGACCGCGCCCGAGCGGCGTGCCATCCAGAACTTCCTCGACGGCGCCGTCGACCTCGACGACGTGGTGGCCCGCACGGTACGGCTGCTCGCCCAGCTGACCCGGCAGGTCGCCGTCGTGCAGTACCCGTCGCTGACCCGTTCGACCGTGCGGCACGTGGAGCTGCTTGCCCTCGCGCCCGCGCGCGTGATGCTCGTGCTGATCACGGACACCGGCCGGGTCGAGCAGCGGATGGTCGACTGCCCGGCGCCCTTCGGGGAGACCTCCCTGGCCGATCTGCGGGCGCGGCTGAACAGCCGGGTCGCGGGCCGCCGTTTCACGGACGTCCCGCACCTCGTGGAGGACCTGCCCGACGGCTTCGACGTCGAGGACCGGGGTACGGTCTCGACCGTGCTGTCCACCCTCCTGGAGACGCTCGTCGAGGAGAACGAGGAGCGGCTGGTCATCGGCGGCACCGCCAACCTCACCCGCTTCGCGCACGACTTCCCGCTCACGATCCGGCCCGTTCTGGAGGCGCTGGAGGAGCAGGTCGTGATGCTGAGGCTGCTCGGTGAGACGCAGAATCCGGGCATGACCGTGCGCATCGGTCACGAGAACGCCCACGAAGGACTCAACTCCACGTCCATCGTGTCGGTCGGCTACGGTTCGGGCGGCGAGGCAGTGGCCAAGCTCGGCGTGGTCGGACCGACCCGCATGGATTACCCGGGAACGATGGGAGCGGTACGCGCAGTGGCACGGTACGTCGGACAGATCCTGGCGGAGTCGTAGGTGGCCACGGACTACTACGCCGTTCTCGGCGTGCGCCGTGACGCGTCGCAGGAAGAGATCAAGAAGGCCTTCCGGCGGCTCGCGCGCGAGCTGCACCCGGACGTCAACCCGGATCCGAAGACCCAGGAGCGGTTCAAGGAGATCAACGCCGCCTACGAGGTGCTCTCCGACCCGCAGAAGAAGCAGGTCTACGATCTCGGCGGCGACCCCCTCTCGCAGGCCGGCGCGGCCGGCGCGAGCGGCTTCGGGGCCGGTTCCTTCGGGAACTTCTCCGACATCATGGACGCCTTCTTCGGCACGGCGTCGCAGCGCGGACCGCGTTCGCGCACGCGCCGGGGCCAGGACGCGATGATCCGGCTCGAGGTCGAGCTGGACGAGGCGGCCTTCGGTACCACGAAGGACATCCAGGTCGACACGGCCGTCGTCTGCAACACGTGCAGCGGCGAGGGCGCGGCCCCGGGCACCACCGCGCAGACATGTGACATGTGCCGCGGCCGGGGTGAGGTCTCGCAGGTCACCCGGTCCTTCCTGGGCCAGGTCATGACGTCGCGTCCGTGCCCCCAGTGCCAGGGCTTCGGCACGGTGGTGCCCACCCCGTGCCCGGAGTGCGCCGGCGACGGCCGCATCCGCGCCCGCCGCACCCTGACCGTGAAGATCCCGGCCGGTGTGGACAACGGCACGCGCATCCAGCTCGCGGGCGAGGGCGAGGTCGGCCCCGGCGGCGGCCCGGCCGGCGACCTGTACGTCGAGATCCACGAGCTGCCGCACTCGACCTTCCAGCGGCGCGGCGACGACCTGCACTGCACGGTCACCATCCCGATGACCGCGGCGGCCCTCGGCACCAAGGTGCCGCTGGAGACCCTGGACGGCCTGGAGGAGGTCGACATCCGCCCGGGCACCCAGTCCGGCCAGTCGATCCCGCTGCACGGCCGGGGCGTCACGCACCTGCGCGGCGGCGGCCGGGGCGACCTCATCGTCCACGTCGAGGTCCAGACCCCGACCAAGCTCGACCCCGAGCAGGAACGCCTGCTGCGCGAGCTCTCCAAGCTGCGCGGCGAGGAACGCCCACAGGGGCAGTTCCAGCCGGGGCAGCAAGGTCTGTTCTCGCGGTTGAAGGACGCGTTCAACGGTCGTTGAGGCGGGGCTGGGGTCGGCCGGGGGTCCCCGGGGGTTGTCCCCCGGGCAGGCACGGTCAGCCGGGGCAGCAAGGTCTGTTCTCGCGGTTGAAGGACGCGTTCAACGGTCGTTGAGGCGGGGCCGGGGTCGGCCGGGTTCGGTGGTTGGGTCGGAAGGGATTCCTCCGGCATATGTCGGAGGTCGCCCGGATTCGGACCCGTCAGGAGGACGTGACAACATGCCGTCATGTCCTCCGCACTGACCGATCTCTTCCCGCACCCGATCGTGCAGGCGCCGATGGCGGGCGGTCCCGCGGTGCCGCCGCTCGCCGCGGCGGTGTCCGATGCCGGCGGACTGGGATTCCTCGCCGCCGGTTACAAGACCGCCGACGGCATGTACCAGGAGATCAAGCAGCTGCGCGGACTGACCGGCCGCCCCTTCGGCGTCAACGTGTTCATGCCGCAGCCGGAGAGCGCCGAGACCGGCGCCGTCGACCTCTACGCCCACCAGCTCGCCGGCGAGCCCGGCTGGTACGAGACCGAACTCGGCGACCCGGAGTCCGGACGCGACGACGGCTACGACGCCAAGCTCGCCGTGCTCCTGGACGACCCGGTGCCGGTCGTCTCCTTCCACTTCGGCGTGCCCGCCCGCGAGGTCGTGGACTCCCTGCACCGGGTCGGCACCTTCGTCCTCGCCACCGCCACCACCACCGAGGAGGCGCTCGCCGTGGACCGCTCGGGCGCGGACGCGGTGATCGCCCAGGGCGTGGAGGCCGGCGGCCACCAGGGCACCCATCGCGACCTGCCGGAACAGAGCGGCGCCGGGATCGGCGTGCTCTCGCTCGTCGCACAGATCCGTGAGGCGGTCGCCCTGCCGATCATCGCCACGGGCGGCATCATGCGCGGCAGCCAGATCGCCGCCGTGCTCGCGGCGGGCGCCAGTGCCGCCCAGCTCGGCACGGCCTTCCTCGCCACCCCCGAGTCCGGCGCGCACGAGCTGCACAAGCAGGCCCTCACCGACCCGGTGTTCCCGCGTACGGAGCTGACCCGGGCCTTCTCCGGGCGGCCGGGCCGCGGACTGGTCAACCGCTTCATGCGGGAGCACGGCCCGTACGCGCCCGCCGCCTACCCGGAGGTCCACCACCTCACCGCGCCGCTGCGCAAGGCGGCCGCCAAGGCGAAGGACGCGCAGGGCATGGCGCTGTGGGCGGGCCAGGGCCACCGGATGGCCCGCGAGCTGCCCGCCGGGCAGTTGGTGGAGGTGCTGCTCGCCGAACTCGACGCCGCACGGGCGGCACTGGCGGCCGGGTATGCGGCAGGAGGTGACGTGCGATGACCGCGCCGGTGTTCGTCGTGGACGAACTGAAGGCAATCGGAACGGAGTTCGTGCTGGAGGGCCCCGAGGGGCGGCACGCGGTCTCGGTCAAGCGGCTGCGGCCGGGCGAGGACGTGGTGCTCACCGACGGCCGCGGGCGCTGGATCGAGGGCGTGGTCAGGGCCGCCGAGGGCAAGGACCGGCTGGTGGTCTCGGACCTGGCGTCCCTCGTCGAGGAACCGCCGGAGTCCCCCCGTATCACCGTCGTCCAGGCCCTGCCCAAGGGCGACCGCGGCGAACTCGCCGTGGAGACCATGACCGAGGTCGGCGTGGACGCGATCGTGCCGTGGGCCGCCTCCCGCTGTATCACGCAGTGGAAGGGCGACCGGGGTCTGAAGGCGCTCGGCAAGTGGCGCGCGACCGCCCGCGAGGCCGGCAAGCAGTCCCGCCGGGTGCGCTTCCCCGAGGTCGCGGACGCGGCGACGACCAAACAGGTTGCCGCACTTCTGGCCGAAGCCGACTTCGCCGCCGTGCTCCACGAGAGCGGTGAGGAACGTCTGGCCACCGTCGAACTCCCCGCCCAGGGCGACATCGTGCTGGTCGTCGGTCCCGAAGGCGGGGTGTCACCCGAGGAACTGGCGCGGTTCAGGGACGCGGGGGCGAAGGCGTACGTGCTCGGCCCCACCGTGCTGCGCACCTCCACCGCCGGCACGGCGGCCGCCGCCCTGCTGCTGGGCCGTACCGGCCGCTGGTCCTGACCGGCAGGGCCGCATGAGCGCGGGCGCGCGCGGCGCGCGTGTGGCCGTATGCGCTCTACCGCGCCGGGCGTGGCGGTGGCAGGCTGCCGTACATGGGGGCATCGAGGCGGATTCGGCACCTGCCGCGCGGGCGGCGGGTGAGGGCCGTGGCGGTGCTCGCGGTGGTCGCCGCGGGCGGGGCCGTCGCATGTGAACCCGGCGGGCTCAACGCCGCGTCGGCGGCGTCCACGACCGACGTGACGGCGACGGCGGAGCTGAACCGGCGTCACACGTCGGTGAGTTGGCTCAGCTGCATAGGCAGGGACGACGGCGGACGGACGCGCACGGCGGGAAACCAGGGGAACCAGTCACCGTCGGCGTCCGAGACCACCGTGGTCTCCGTGGACTGCCAGGGGGAGACGAAGGACGGCCGGAAGATCTCCGTCACCGGGAAGGTCACCCGAGCCGTCGACGGAGCCTGTGTGCGCGGGGACCTGACCGCCAAGGTGGGCGGCAGGGTCTTGTTCCACGTGGGCGGCCTCGGCAACTGCGACGCCACGACCGCGCCGGCGTACCGGCCGCCCGTCACCTACCGGCCCACCCGTGGTCAGCCGGAGCCGGGGGTCACGGTGACCGTCACACGGACGATCTGGTGCCAGGGTGATCCCACCTGCTGGCCCGTCCGGGGCAAGTGAGGCCGCACCGCCGCCGGTTCGCGTGCGGGGGAGCCATCCGACCCCTGTCCGTCGCCGCCGCCCCTGCGTAGGGTGATCACGTGACTCAGCCCGCATCGTCTCCGTCGCCCGTGTCATCCGTATCGTCCGCCTCCTCCGCGTATCTCCGGTTCCCGCATCTGCGCGGCGAGTTGGTCGCCTTCACCGCCGAGGACGACGTGTGGCTCGCGCCGCTGGACGGCGGCAGGGCCTGGCGGGTCAGCGCCGACAACGTGCCGGCGAACCACCCTCGTATCTCGCCCGACGGCACCTTCGTCGCCTGGACCTCCACCCGTGACGGCGCTCCCGAGGTGCACATCGCCCCGGTCGCCGGCGGTCCCGCCAAGCGCCTGACGTACTGGGGGAGTTCGAAGACCCAGGTGCGCGGCTGGACCCCGGACGGCGAGGTCCTCGCGATCAGCACCCAGGGCCAGGCCAGCCTGCGCCGCACCTGGGCGCGCGCCGTCCCGCTCGACGGCGGACCGGCAACCACCCTGCCGTACGGGCCCGTCGGCGATGTCGCCCACGGTCCGCACACCGTCCTGCTGTCCGCGCCGATGGGCCGCGAGGCGGCCTGGTGGAAGCGGTACCGGGGCGGCACGGCGGGCAAGCTGTGGATCGACCGTGAGGACACCGGGGAGTTCGTCCGGCTGCACGACGACCTGGACGGCAACCTCGAATACCCGCTGTGGGTGGGGGAGAGGATCGCGTTCCTCTCCGACCACGAGGGCACCGGCGCGCTGTACTCCTCCCTCGCCGACGGCTCCGACCTGCGTCGGCACACCCAGTTGGACGGTTTCTACGCCCGGCACGCCGCCACCGACGGCACCCGGGTCGTCTACTCCAGCGCCGGTGAACTGTGGCTGCTGGACGATCTGGACGGCGCCGAGCCGCGCCGGATCGACGTCCGGCTCGGCGGGCCGCGCGTCGACCTCCAGCCGTATCCGGTGAACGCCTCCCACTGGTTCGGCTCGGCGGCCCCCGACCACACCGCGCGCGGCAGCGCGGTCGCGGTGCGCGGCGCCGTCCACTGGGTCACCCACCGCTCCGGTCCCGCCCGCGCGCTCGCCGCCGAGCCCGGCGTACGCACCCGGCTGCCGCGCACCTTCCGCGCCGAGGGCGAGGAGGGGGTGGTGTGGGTGACGGACGCCGAGGGCGACGACGCCCTGGAGTTCGCGCCCGCCACCGGCCTGGCGCCCGGCGCGACCCCGCGCCGGCTGGGCGCCGGGCAGCTCGGCCGCGTCCTGGAACTCGCCACCGCCCCCGACGGCAGCCGCGTCGCCGTCGCCTCGCACGACGGCCGGCTGCTGCTCGTCGAACGCGAGAGCGGCGAGGTGCGCGAGGTCGACCGCAGCGAGCACGGGGACGTCGGCGACCTCGCCTTCTCGCCCGACTCCGCCTGGCTGGCCTGGACGCACCCCGGGCCGCGCCCCCTCAGCCAGCTCCGCCTCGCCAACACCACCGACCTGTCGGTCACCGAGGCGACCCCGCTGCGCTTCCGGGACCACGCGCCCGCGTTCACCCTCGACGGCAAGCACCTCGCCTTCCTCTCCCACCGCTCCTTCGACCCGGTCTACGACGAGCACGTCTTCGACCTGGCGTTCGTGGAGAGCTCCCGCCCGCACCTGATCACGCTCGCCGCGGCGACCCCCTCACCGTTCGGCCCGCAGCGGCACGGCCGGCCCTTCGAGGCACCCGACAAGGAGGAGACCCCGGACAGCGAGGGGGTCCCGGCGACGCGGATCGACCTGGAGGGCCTGGCCGACCGCATCGTGCCGTTCCCGGTCGAGGCCGCCCGCTACTCCAACCTGCGCGCCGCCAAGGACGGCGTGCTCTGGCTCAGGCACCCGGTGCGCGGTGTTCTCGGCGCCGCCCGCGCCACGCCCGACGATCCGGACCCGAAGACCGAGCTGGAGCGCTACGACCTCGTCCAGCAGCGCATCGAGCACCTCGCCGCCGACGCCGACCACTTCGCGGTCAGCGGCGACGGCAAGCGGGTCCTGCTGTGGACGGACGGCAAGCTCAAGGTCGTGCCCAGCGACCGGCGCGCCTCCGGCGACGAGGACAGCGACTCCAACATCACCGTCGACCTCGGCCGGGTCCGGCAGACCGTCGACCCGGCCGCCGAGTGGCGGCAGATGTACGAGGAGACCGGCCGCATCATGCGGGACCACTTCTGGCGGCCGGACATGGGCGGTGTCGACTGGGACGGCGTCCTCGACCGCTACCGGCCCGTCCTGGACCGGATCGCCACCCACGACGACCTGGTCGACCTGCTCTGGGAGGTGCACGGCGAGCTGGGCACCTCGCACGCCTATGTCATGCCGCCCGGCGGCTTCGGACACGGCACCCGGCAGGGGCTGCTCGGCGCGGACATCTCCCGGCACGGGGACGGGAGTTGGCGGATCGACCGGATCCTGCCCTCGGAGACGTCCGACCCGGACGCGCGCAGCCCGCTCGCCGCTCCCGGCGTCGCGGTGCGCGCCGGGGACGCGATCGTCGCGGTCGGCGGCCGCCCGGTCGACCCGGTGGCCGGCCCCGGCCCGCTGCTGGTCGGCACGGCGGACAAGCCGGTCGAACTGACCGTCCTGCCGGCCGGCGGGGGCGACCCGCGGCACGCGGTCGTGGTCCCCGTCGCCGACGAGGAACCCCTGCGCTACCACGCGTGGGTGGCCGACCGCCGCGCCTACGTCCACGAGCGGTCCGGCGGCCGCCTCGGCTACCTGCACGTACCGGACATGCAGGCCCCCGGCTGGGCGCAGATCCACCGCGACCTGCGCGTGGAGGTGGCCCGCGAAGGGCTCGTCGTCGACGTCCGTGAGAACCGCGGCGGCCACACCTCCCAGCTCGTGGTGGAGAAGCTGGCCCGGCGGATCGTCGGCTGGGACCTGCCGCGCGGCATGCGGCCGGAGAGCTACCCGATGGACGCGCCCCGCGGCCCGGTCGTCGCCGTCGCCAACGAGTTCTCGGGATCCGACGGCGACATCGTCAACGCGGCGATCAAGGCGCTGGGCATCGGGCCGGTCGTCGGCACCCGCACCTGGGGCGGCGTGATCGGCATCGACAGCCGCTACCGCCTGGTCGACGGCACGCTGATCACCCAGCCCAAGTACGCCTTCTGGCTGGAGGGTTACGAGTGGGGCGTGGAGAACCACGGGGTGGACCCGGACGTCGAGGTCGCGCAACGCCCGCAGGACCACGCGGCGGGCCACGACGTCCAACTCGACGAGGCGATCCGCCTCGCGCTTCAGGCGCTCCAGGAGACGCCCGCGAAGACACCGCCGTCCCTGCCGTGACCGTCCGGGGGCCGAGCCCCCCGGACCCGGCCGGATCCGCGCGCCCTGGATACCATGCCCCCGTACCCGATCAACCCGGCGTGAGGAGCACCGCATGGCAGGGGAACCCCAGGGCGACTGCCTGTTCTGCAAGATCGTCGCGGGACAGGTCCCGGCCACGATCGTCCGCGAGACGGAGACGATCGTCGCCTTCCGGGACATCAACCCCCAGGCGCCCACCCACGTCCTGGTGATCCCCAAGGCGCACTACAAGGACGCCGCGGTCCTCGCCACCGAGGCTCCCGGACTCGCCGCGGACGTCCTGCGCGAGACACAGGCGATCGCCGACGAGGACAAGCTGGACAGCTACCGCATCGTGTTCAACACCGGTTCCGGCGCGGGCCAGACCGTCTGGCACGCCCACGCGCACGTCCTCGGCGGCCGCGGCCTCGAGTGGCCCCCCGGGTAGGCCGTCGTGTCCGTACGTGAACTGGTCGTCCTCGGCACCGCCAGCCAGGTGCCCACCCGGCACCGCAACCACAACGGCTATCTGCTGCGCTGGGACGGCGAGGGCATCCTGTTCGACCCCGGCGAGGGCACCCAGCGCCAGATGCTGCGCGCCGGGGTCGCGGCGCACGACCTGAACCGGATCTGCGTCACCCACTTCCACGGCGACCACAGCCTCGGCCTGGCCGGGGTGATCCAGCGGATCAACCTCGACCAGGTGCCGCACGAGATCACCGCCCACTACCCGCGTTCGGGCCGGCGCTTCTTCGACCGCCTGCGCTACGCCACCGCCTACCGGGAGACGGTCGAGCTCACCGAGGCCCCGGTCGACGCCGACGGCGTCCTCGCGACGACCCCGGCGTACACCCTCGAAGCCCGCCGGCTCTCCCACCCGGTGGAGTCCTTCGGCTACCGGCTCGTCGAGCCGGACGGGCGCCGCATGCTGCCCGAGCGGCTCGCCGCGCACGGGATCAAGGGCCCGGACGTGGGCCGCGTCCAACGCGAGGGCTCCCTGGACGGGGTGCCGCTGGAGGCCGTCAGCGAGGTGCGGCGCGGACAGCGGTTCGCGTTCGTCATGGACACCCGGCTGTGCGAGGGCGTGCACGCGCTCGCCGAGGGCTGCGACATGCTGGTCATCGAGTCGACCTTCCTCGACGAGGACGAGCAACTGGCCGTCGAGCACGGTCACCTGACGGCCGGTCAGGCAGCGCGGGTGGCGCGGGACGCCGGCGTGCGGCATCTGGTCCTCACCCACTTCAGCCAGCGATACACCGACCCCGACGAATGTGAGCGGCAGGCGCGGGCGGCCGGGTTCGACGGCGAGCTGACCGTGGCGCACGACCTGCTCAGGGTGCCGGTTCCGAAACGCCGCTGACCAGGTCGTACGATGTTCCGATGCCGCTGCCGAAAGCCGAACTGCACCTGCACATCGAAGGCACCCTGGAGCCCGAGCTGGCTTTCGAGCTGGCCGCGCGCAACGGCGTCGAGCTGCCGTACGCGGACACCGACGCGCTCCGCGAGGCCTACCGGTTCGAGGACCTCCAGTCCTTCCTGAACCTGTACTACGGGCTCATGGCCGTCCTGCGCACCGAGCGGGACTTCGAGGACCTGGCCGACGCCTATCTCGCGCGGGCCGCCGCGCAGGGTGTGCGGCACGCGGAGATCTTCTTCGACCCGCAGGCCCACCTCTCCCGGGGCGTCGGCATGAGCACGGTCGTCGACGGGCTGTGGAGGGCGCTGGGCCGCAGCCAGGAGAAGCACGGCGTCTCGACCCGGCTGATCATGTGCTTCCTGCGCGACGAGTCCGCCGAGTCGGCCATGGAGACGCTGGAGGCCGCCAAGCCGTACCTCGACCGGATCGCGGGCATCGGGCTGGACTCGGCCGAGGCGGGCCACCCGCCGGCGAAGTTCCGCGAGGTGTACGAGGCCGCCGCCGCCCTCGGGCTGCGGCGCGTGGCGCACGCCGGCGAGGAGGGCCCGCCGGAGTACATCGCGCAAGCCCTCGACGTGCTCGGCGTCGAGCGCGTCGACCACGGGCTGCGCTGCATGGAGGACCCGGAGCTGGTCGCCCGCCTGGTGCGCGACCGGATCCCGCTGACCCTGTGCCCCCTGTCGAACGTGCGCCTCCGCGCGGTCGGCGCGCTGGCCGACCACCCGCTGCCCGCCATGCTGGACGCCGGCCTGCTGTGCACGGTCAACTCCGACGACCCGGCCTACTTCGGCGGCTACGTCGGCGACAACTTCGACGCCGTCCGCGACACCCTGGGCCTGGGCGAGGACCGGCTGCGCGAACTGGCCCGCAACTCCTTCCTCGCCTCCTTCCTGGAGCACGACGAGGAGCTGCGCCGTCGGTACCTCGCCGAGGTCGAGGCGTATGAGTTCCCGTAGGCCCCCGCCGAACCCGTCTCCCGCATGCGCCGGGCGCCCTGTGCGCCCGGCGCATGCGGGTTTTCGGACGTCTGCGGGTTCTCGGGCGGCCGACGACGCGCCCCCCGCGGGCCCGTTGACGGAGCATGTTCGCGTTTCTAAACTCCGTTCTCATACATGGATGGTTTCTATGTGGGGAGATGGCCAGGGTGAGTCCGGAGACGAACACCGCGGGTCCGTCCGATGTGGTGCGCAGACTGCGGGGCGGGATGGCGGGCGGTGTGCTGTCCTTCCCGCTGACGGCCTTCCACGACGACGGGTCGCTCGACCCCGACGGCTGCCGCGCCTACCTGGCCGCTCAGCTCGCCACCGCGCCCGGCGCCGTCTTCCCGGCCTGCGGCACCGGCGAGTTCTTCTCTCTGGACGAGGACGAGTACCGCCAGGTCGTCTCGATCGCCGTCGAGGAGGCGGCGGGCCGGGTGCCCGTGGTGGCGGGCGCCGGGTACGGCTGGGCGCAGGCCGCACGGTTCGCGCGCATCGCCGAGGAGGCCGGCGCAGACGCGCTCCTCGTCCTGCCGCACTACCTCGTCGCCGCCCCGCAGGGCGGACTGGCCGCCCAGCTCGAACAGCTCGCGGCCCGCACCCGGCTGCCGCTCATCGCCTACCAGCGCGGTCAGGTGGCGTACGGCCTGGAGGCGTTCCGGCGCATCGCGCGGATCCCCTCGGTGATCGGCCTCAAGGACGGCCGCAGCGACCTCGACGGCCTCCAGCGGCTCACCCTCGCAGCCCCCGAGGGGTTCCTGTTCTTCAACGGCGCCCCCACCGCCGAGATGCAGGCCCGCGCCTACGCGGCCGTCGGCGTCCCCGCCTACTCCTCCGCCGTGCACGCCTTCGCCCCGGAGATCGCGAACGCCTTCTTCGCCGCCCTGCGGTCCGGCGACGGCGGCTCCGCCGACAAGCTGCTGCGCGACTTCTACGTCCCCTTCGTCGAACTGCGCGACCGGGTGCCCGGATACTCCGTGTCCCTGGTGAAGGCGGCCGCCCGGCTGCGCGGGCGCCCCGTCGGACCCGTACGGGCCCCGCTCACCGACCCCTCGCCCGCCGACCTGGCCGACCTGAGGGAACTGCTGGTGGCGGGACTCGACATGGTGGGGGCCGCACTGTGACCCGCGACCTCACCGTCACCGAGGTACGGCTGACCCCGATCCTGATCGCCGACCCGCCGCTGCTGAACACCCAGGGCGTCCACCAGCCGTACACCCCCCGCCTGATCGTGGAGGTGGTGACGGCCGACGGGATCACCGGATACGGCGAGACCTACGGCGACACCAAGTACCTGGAGCTGGCCCGACCGCTCGCCGACCGGCTGGCGGGACGTCGGATCACCGACCTGAACGGCCTGTTCGGCCTCGATCTCGACGTGGACGCCTCCCGGGTGGAGAACGCCGTCGACGTCGGCGGGCTGCGCGGCGTCCAGACCGCCGACAAACTGCGCCTGTCCGTCCTGTCCGGCTTCGAGGTCGCCTGCCTGGACGCCCTCGGCAAGGCGCTCGGCCTGCCCGTGCACGCGCTGCTCGGCGGCAAGGTGCGCGACTTTGTCGAGTACAGCGCCTACCTCTTCTACAAGTGGGCCGGGCATCCGGAGGGCGTCGACTGCGAGAAGGAGGACTGGGGCGCCGCCCTCGACCCGGCGGGGGTGGTGGAGCAGGCGCGCGCGTTCACCGAGCGCCACGGCTTCACCTCCTTCAAGCTCAAGGGCGGCGTCTTCCCGCCCCGGGAGGAGATCGCCGCGGTACGGGCCCTGGCGGAGGCCTTTCCCGGACACCCGCTGCGGCTGGACCCCAACGGGGCCTGGTCGGTGGAGACCTCCGTGGAGGTGGCCCGGCAGCTCGGGGACGTCCTGGAGTACCTGGAGGACCCCGCCCTCGGCACGCGCGCCATGGCGGAGGTGGCCGCCCGGACCGGCGTGCCGCTGGCCACCAACATGTGCGTGACGACCTTCGCCGAGATCAAGGAGGCGTTCACCTCGAACGCGGTCCAGGTGCTGCTCTCCGACCACCACTACTGGGGCGGCCTGCGCAACACCCAGCACCTGGCGGCCCTGTGCGCCGCCTTCGGCGTCGGCGTGTCGATGCACTCCAACACCCATCTGGGGATCAGCCTGGCGGCGATGACCCACGTGGCGTCCACCGTGCCCGGCCTCCACCACGCCTGCGACACCCACTACCCCTGGCAGTCGGAGGACGTCCTGACCGAGCGGTTCACCTTCGACGGCGGCCGGATCGCCGTACCCGACGGACCCGGTCTCGGCGTCGAACTCGACCGGGACAGGCTGGCCTTCCTGCACCGCCGCTGGGCCGAGGACGACGGCCGCCTGCGGGACCGCGACGACGCGGCGGCGATGCGCGTCGCCGAACCGGGCTGGACCACCCCGCCGACCCCCCGCTGGTAGACGCGGCCCGCGCTCCCCGGCGTGAGCGCCGACGCGTCGTCGGCGCTCTGGTGCACACTGGCCGGACCAGTACCACGTCAGGGAGCGCACCGTGACCGCGTCCAACACGTCCGCCGGAGCGGGACCGGATCACCGGGAGGACCGGGAGGACCGGGGAAACCTCGCGGACCGGGAGGACCGGGAGGACCGGGAGTACATCGTCGGGGCACCGCACGCCCACGTCGATGCCCAGGTCGACCCGCTGGCCGGGCTGCGCTCCGCGGACGATCCGCCCTGGGACGTGTACCTCACGGGCACCGTCTTCCTCGACATCATCTTCACCGGACTCGACTCCGCCCCGGTGCGCGGGACCGAGTCCTGGGCGCGCGGGATGGGGTCGAGCCCCGGCGGGGTGGCCAACATGGCGACCGCGCTGGCCCGGCTGGGACTGCGGACGTCCCTGGCGGCTGCCTTCGGCGACGACCACTACGGCGACTACTGCTGGGACGCGCTGGAACAGGGCGAGGGCATCGACCTGTCCCCGTCCGGCACCGTACCCGGCTGGCACTCGCCGGTCACCGTCTCCATGGCGTACGAGGGCGAGCGCACCATGGTCTCGCACGGCCACGAACCGCCCCCGGAGGCCGTGTTCCTCCAGGAGGGCGTCCCGGAGTGCCGGCCCCGCGCGCGTGCCGCCGTGGCCTCCCTGACACCGGGCCGGCGCTCCCCGTGGATCGCCCAGGCCGCGGGCGAGGGCACGCGCATCTTCGGGGACGTCGGCTGGGACGACACCGGCGCCTGGGACCTGGCGGGCCTGTCCGACCTGGAGCACTGCGAGGCGTTCCTGCCCAACGCCCAGGAGGCGATGCGCTACACGGGCACCGACTGCCCGCGCGCCGCCGCCCACGCGCTCACCGCGTTCGTCCCGCTCGCGGTGGTCACCCTCGGCTCCGAGGGCGCCTACGCGGTCGACCGGCGCACGGGGGAGAGCGCCGAGGTGCCCGCCATCGCGGTGGAGGCACTGGACCCGACCGGCGCGGGCGACGTCTTCGTGGCCGGCTTCGTCACCGGCACCCTGGCCGGCTGGCCGCTGGCCGACCGCCTGGCCTTCGCCGGCCTCACCGCCGCCCTGTCCGTGCAGGAGTTCGGCGGCTCCCTGTCGGCCCCCGGCTGGTCCGAGATCGCCGCCTGGTGGCGCCGGGTCCAGTCGGTCGAGGGCCAGGACCCGGCGGCCCTGCGGCGGTACGCGTTCCTGGAGGACCTGGTTCCGGAGGCGAGCGTCGAGCCGTGGCCGCGGCGCCGGGCCGTGCCGACCATCGGGTTCCGCAGGCCGGCCTGACCGGTGCCGCGCGGTGCCGGGACCGCGCGCCGGGCCGCCCGCTGCGGCGGATTCCACGTCCTCGGCGAATTCGGTGGATTCCGCCACGACTCCAAGACCGGGAACGTCGTTGACAGGTGACGTCCGCCGCCCGATCATCGGCGGCGACCGAGCACGATGAGGCAAGCAGCCTCCGGCCTCCTGGCTCCCTCCGTCGAAGGACACGCTTCGTGCGCAGACCAACAAGCAGACTCGGAGTGCTCCTCGCCGTCTCCGGCCTCGTCCTCGCGGTGCCCGTCGCGTTGACCACGCCGGAACCGGCCGAGGCGCGGCCGCGGAACGGGGCCGCCCCCGACCGCCGAGCGCCCCGGTTCACCCACTCCGCGCGTCAACTCACCCTGACCGTACCGGCGGGCCGCAACACCCCCGGTTACGCATTACGGGTGACGGGAAGTCAACTCTCCTTGACGACGAGCCGTTCGGGCGGCACGGTTCTGGCCACCGCGGGCGGCGACACCGGCGCACTGCGCTTCCAGAGCGCCGGCAGATGGCAGCACGCCACCCGTGTCACCGACTGGACCTGGCGGAACGGCACGCTCGCCCTCACCGCCGCCACGACGACGCCCGGTGCCACCGTGCGGGCCCGGGTCACCCCGTCCGCCGACCGCTACCGGCTCGACTGGCAGGTCGTGGGAACCGCCCCCGAACGCCTCGGCGTCGCCTACGACTTGCCGTCCGCCGGTCACTGGTACGGCCACGGCGAGACCCGGACCCCGCACGGCGGCCCCGCCACCGACCAGCCCTGGCCGCTCGACAGCGGGCAGGTCGCCGACCCGGCCTTCGGGCCCGCCTCCTACTACATGGTCGACCCGTTCTGGTACACGTCCTCGGCGGCCGGACTGCACGTGGACACCGGACACGTCATGAACGTGGCGATCAACCAGGACAAGGACGGTCTCGGCCGCTTCGACATCGAGTCCGCGGACCCCTACCGGGCCACGGTCTTCGTCGAGTCCACGCCGCTGGAGGTCTACCGCGACTACGTCGGCGTCGTGGGCAGACCGGCCAAGAGCGACGCCACCCAGCGGCAGTACGCCGAGCCGGTCTGGAACTCCTGGGCGCAGTTCTACACCCACGTCGACCAGGCGCGGCTCCTCCGCTACGCCCAGGACCTGCACGACCACGGGATCACCGGGCACACGCTCCAGCTCGACGACAAGTGGGAGTCCGACTACGGGAACATGACCTTCGACGCGAAGGCCTACCCGGACCCCGGGGCGATGTCCCGCCGGATCCACGCCCTCGGCTTCGACTTCGGCCTCTGGGTGACGCTGTGGATCAACCTGGACTCCGACCAGTACCAGTACGCCGCCGACCACGGCTATCTGCTCGGCGCCGCCACCGATCCCCACGAGCCGTGCCGCGTCACCTGGTGGAACGGCACCGCCGGCATCGTCGACCTCGCCAACCCGGAGGCCAGGGCCTGGTACGAGGAGCGGCTGCGCGGCCTGATGAGCACCTACGGCGTCGACGGGCTGAAGTTCGACACCCGCTTCTTCGACGAGCGGTGCGTTCCCCGCGCGGGCGCCGAACCCACCGACTACCAGCGCCTGGGCGCTCAACTCGCCGACAAGTTCGACCTCCAGGGCGTCGGCATCCGCGTCCACTGGGACACCACCGCCCACCGGGCCGGGTTCGTCACCCGTCAGCTGGACAAGGGCACGGGCTGGAACTCCCTGCGGGCCGCCGTCACGCAGAACCTCGCCATCTCCACCATCGGCTACCCCTTCGTCACCACCGACATGATCGGCGGCTCCAGCGGTCAGCCCGCCCCCACCCGGCAGGTCCTGGTCCGCTGGGCCCAGGCCGCGTCGCTGATGCCGCTCATGTACTCCTCCACGTCCCCCGTCGACACCGTCGACGTGACGACCGGCAGGAAGGTGGTGTACGACGCGCAGACCGCCGCCCTCTACCGCGAGGCCATCGCCCGTCACGGCCGCCTCGCCCCCTACATCCGTGATCAGGTCCGGCACACGCTGCGCACCGGCGACCCGATCATGCGCCCGCTCTTCTTCGACTTCCCGCACGACGAGCGGGCGTACACGATCACCGACGAGTGGATGCTGGGCCCCGCGATCCTGGCGGCCCCCCAACTGACCGACGCCCCCGCCCGCCCCGTCCACCTCCCCCCGGGCACCTGGTACGACGTCACCCACGCCCGCACTCTGCGCGGCCCCCGAACCATCCCGGCCTACACCACCCCCCTGAACGCCACCCCGGTCTTCGTCAACCTGAACTCAAAGGAAGCGACGAAGGCCCTACGGGCCCTGCGCTGACACCCACAGGGCCCCTCGGCGAACCGAGCGGTCAGAAGCCGAGGCGGCGGAGCTGCTTGGGGTCGCGCTGCCAGTCCTTGGCGACCTTCACATGAAGGTCGAGAAACACCGGCGTCCCCAGCAGCGCCTCGATGTGCTTGCGGGACTTGATCCCGACCTCCTTGAGCCGCTTCCCCTTGGGACCGATGATGATGCCCTTCTGGCTCGGCCGCTCGATGAACACGTTGGCGTGGATGTCGAGCAGCGGCTTGTCCGCAGGCCGGTCCTCGCGGGGCAGCATCTCCTCCACCACCACCGCGATGGAGTGGGGCAGTTCGTCCCGCACACCCTCCAGCGCCGCCTCCCGGATCAGCTCGGCCACCATGACCTGCTCGGGCTCGTCCGTGAGGTCGCCCTCGGGGTAGAGCGCGGGCCCCTCGGGCAGCAGCGGGACCAGCAGATCGGCCAGCAGGTCCACCTGCTTGTTCGCCGTCGCCGACACCGGCACGATCTCCGCCCAGGTGATCCCCAGCTCCTCGCCCAGCTGGTCGATCGCGATCAGCTGCTCGGCGAGCGTCTTGGGGTCCACCAGGTCCGTCTTCGTGACGATCGCGACCTTGGGCGTCTTCCTGATCCCGGCCAGTTCCTTCGCGATGAACCGGTCGCCGGGCCCGATCTTCTGGTCGGCCGGCAGGCAGAAGCCGATCACGTCGACCTCGGCCCAGGTGGTCCGCACGACGTCGTTCAGCCGTTCCCCCAGCAGCGTGCGCGGTTTGTGCAGCCCCGGCGTGTCCACCAGGATCAGCTGCGCGTCCGGGCGGTGGACGATGCCCCGCACGGTGTGCCGCGTCGTCTGTGGCCGGTTCGAGGTGATCGCCACCTTCTGCCCGACCAGAGCGTTCGTGAGGGTGGACTTGCCCGCGTTGGGACGGCCCACGAAGCAGGCGAAGCCTGCCCGATGGCCAGCCTCGACGGACTGCTCGGATGACTGGGTGCGAACGCTCATGGCGCCCATTGTCCCTGATCCACGAACCACGGCTGCACACGCGCCCTCAGTCGACGAGGCCCAGCCTGGCGCGGTCCCGCTGCTGGTTGCTGAGGACCGTGGAGAGGGCGCCCACGACCACCAGCAGCAGCGCGGTGAGCACGAAGGCGTGGGTGAAGCCCAGCGTGGTCGTTCGCCGCCGAGCCGACCAGGAATCCGGTGACGGCCGGAGCGAACAGGCCACCGGTGCTGAGCAGGGCGTTGGTCACCTGGAGGACGGCGCCGCGCTGTCCGACCGTGGTCATCTCGGCCGCGACCAGGTAGGTCACCGCGAACAGGGCCGGAGCGGTGCCGAACCCGAAGGTGAAGGCGACGATGCGCACCGTGTCGTCGGAGACGAGGGCACCGAGGAGCAGGGTGAGACCGCTGAAGACGGTGGCGCCCGCCGGCGCGCACGAGGCCGCGCGGAGCGTGCTGGCCGCCGCCCCGGACGGGCTCGCGGGACTCGCCAACATCGCCGGGGTGCCCGGCACGGCGCCCTGGCGGACGGTGCTCGGCGTCAACGTCTTCGGCCTGCGGGAACTGACCGCCGCTCTGGTACCGGCGATCAGGGAGGGAGGCTGCGTCGTCAACCTCTCCTCGGCCGTGGCCACCGCCTGGGAGCGGAACCTGCCCGCCGTACGGGCCTTCGCCCTCGCCCTCGACACCGAGGCGGCGCTCGACGCCGTGGCCCGCGACGAGGGCGTCACCGGCAACTCGTACCGGTTCTCCAAGGAGTGCGTGCGGTACCTCACCGAACACCTCGCGGCCGAGTACCTGCCCCGCAAGGTACGGGTGACCTCCGTCAGCCCGGGGCCCGTGGCCACGCCGATCCTCGACGACTTCAAGCGGGACCACGGCGTCGCCAAGGTCGAGGGAGCCGGCGCCCTGCTCGTTCGGTTCGGGGAGCCGGCGGACATCGCCCGCGTCGTGGCCTTCCTGCTGAGCGACTCCGCGGCCTGGATCAACGGCACCGACATCCGCGTCGACGGCGGCCTGACGGCCTACCGCACCGTTCAGGAGGCCTCCGAGGCCGGCACCGGCTGACCCCCGCCGCACGACCATTCGCGGCGCGGCCGGCCCACCGGCCGGGGAACGGTGACCTGGTGGCCGGGCCCGGCGGCCTCACGCCCGCGGGCCGCGTGTCGCGGCGTCATGCCAGTGCGTCGCACGTCGACTCGCCGCGCGGTGGCCTCGCGGCCGTCGCAGCTACGTCTCGCCCGCCTCGCGCAGCGTGTCGCAGCGGCACGCCTGCGTCCCGCGTCGTAGCGGCATGCGTGCGCCCAGCTCTGCCCCGCGGCGAGCCGGTCGAGAACCGCGCCCGGCGCCAGTCGGGTTGCTGGGGCAGCCGGGGATCGATCGGATCGGTGATTCTTGGCCCCATCGCCGCATGCTGCGCGTCCCACGCCGCACGACACCCGCCGCCGTGGCCCCTCCGCCCCGAACCGTCCCAGGCCGGGGCCGGTTGCGAAAGCCCCGCCTGCCCCGCCTGCTTGCGGTGCCCGGGGCCCGCCCTCCGGGCGGACGACGGGGCTTCGCAGCAGGCGCTCCGGCCGTCAGCACCTTGTCGTCAGACCCCCGCCACGAAGCCCCGGGCGTCAGGCGCCCGTCACCAGGCCCCGGCCGGCCGACCCCCGTCACCGGACACCGGCCGGCAGGCCTCCCTCACCGGGCCCCGCCCGTCAGGCCTCAGCCGTTCTCGCCCGCCGGCAGGGTGAGCCGTACGGTGCCGTCCGGGCCGGCCAGCAGGACCGGTGTGGTGGGGCCGCCCAGGTCCCGTACGGCGGCCCGGTCCTCCGGGGCGATCTCCTCCGCCTCGCTGACCACCGCCGCCGCCTCCAGGGACGTCGCCCCGGACGCGACGGCCATCGCCACCGCCGTCCGGAGGGCGCTCAGCTTCAGGGAGGCGAGGTGCACCGACCCGGCGACATACGTACGCCCCGTCTCGTCCCGTACGGCCGCGCCCTCCGGCACACCGTTGCGGGCCCGGGCCGAACGGGCCAGGGTGACGATCTTGAGGTCCTCGGGATCAAGCGCGTTGGTCTCGGTCATGCCCCGAGCATAAGAGCCGCCCCGGAGGCCGCCGAGATCACCCCGGCGGCCGCGGAGTCCGGGTGCTCAGGCCCGGTCGAGACGGAGCCGGTCCGCGCGCGGCAGCCCCGCCACGACCAGGTCGTAGGAGTCCTCGACGAGCTCGCGGACCAGGCGGTCCGGGAGCCCGGCGTCGACCGTGACCGTGTTCCAGTGGCGCTTGTGCATGTGCCAGCCGGGGACGACCAGGCCCTGGTACTCGGCGCGCAGCCGGATCGCGTCCTCCGGGTCGCACTTGAGGTTGACCTTCAGCGGCCGGGAGTCCAGGGCCGACAGCGCGAACAGCTTGCCCTGGACCTTGAAGACCGAGGTCTCCGGGTTGAAGGGGAAGTCCTCCACCACCGCGTTGAACGACAGGCAGAGGGCGCGCAGCTCCTCCGGGCTCATTCCGGCTTCGCCTCCCCGTCCCCGGTGGGGGCCTCCGGGCCCACCGGCTCCGCGAGCACGGTCACGATCTTGTTCCGGCGGCCGGCCGCGGCCTCCGCGGTCAGCCGCAGCTCCCGGCCGTCGGGCAGTTCCACGACCGACGAGGCGCCCGCGATGGGAACCCGGCCCAGGGCCTTCGCGAGCAGCCCGCCGACCGTCTCCACGTCCTCGTCGTCGTACTCCTCCAGGCCGTACAGCTCGCCCAGGTCCGTGATGTCCAGGCGCGCGGTGACGCGGTAGCGGTCGTCGCCGAGCGGTTCCACCGGCGGCAGCTCGCGGTCGTACTCGTCGGTGATCTCGCCGACGATCTCCTCGAGGATGTCCTCGATGGTGACGATGCCGGCCGTGCCGCCGTACTCGTCGATGACGACGGCGACGTGGTTGCGTTCCTTCTGCATCTCGCGCAGCAGGTCGTCGGCGTTCTTCGTGTCCGGCACGAAGACGGCCGGACGCATCGCCGTCGACACCAGCTCGCTCTCGGCGTCCCGGTTGATGTGCGTCTTGCGGGTCAGGTCCTTCAGATAGACGACCCCGACGATGTCGTCCTCGCTCTCGCCGGTGACCGGGATCCGCGAGAAGCCGGAGCGCAGCGCCAGCGTGAGAGCCTGGCGGATGGTCTTGTACCGCTCGATCACCACCAGGTCGGTGCGCGGCACCATGACCTCGCGCACGAGGGTGTCGCCCAGTTCGAAGACCGAGTGCACCATGCGCCGTTCCTCGTCCTCGATGAGCGACTCCTGCTCGGCCAGGTCGACCAGGGCGCGCAGCTCCGCCTCGGAGGCGAACGGGCCGCGCCGGAACCCCTTGCCGGGGGTCAGCGCGTTGCCGATGAGGATCAGCAGCGACGGGATCGGGCCCAGCACCCGCGCGAGCGGCACCAGCACGTACGCCGCGACGGTCGCCGTGTTCATCGGGTGCTGGCGGCCGATGGTGCGCGGGGAGACCCCGACGGCCACGTACGAGACGAGCACCATGACCGCGATGGCGACGACCAGCGCCTGGGCCGTGCCGGAGAACGCCTCCAGACACGCGTAGGTGACCAGGGCGGCCGCCGCCATCTCGCAGGTCACGCGGACCAGCAGCGCCAGGTTGAGGTAGCGGGTCGGGTCGGCGGCGACCTGGGCCAGCTTGGCGCTGCCGCGGCGGCCCGACTTCACGGCCCCCTCGGCACGGAAGCTGGACACCCGTGCGAGGCCCGCCTCCGCGCAGGCGGCGAGCCAGGCGACGACGACGAGCGCGATCGCGCCGACGACGATCTGAGGGCTCATGGGCGGGCTTACGAGACGGTGGGCGCCGGGGAGGGGCCGTGCAGGCCCTGCTCCGCACGCCAGCCGTCCACGATCGCTGCCTGCAGACCGAACATCTCGGCCTTCTCGTCCGGCTCCTCGTGGTCGTAGCCGAGCAGGTGCAGCACGCCGTGGACGGTGAGCAGCTGGAGCTCCTCGTCCATGGAGTGCTGCGTCGGAGCCTCGGCACCCTGCTTCGCGGCGACCTCGGGACAGAGCACGATGTCGCCGAGGAGGCCCTGCGGGGGCTCTTCGTCGTCCTTGGAGGGCGGCCGCAGCTCGTCCATCGGGAAGGACATGACGTCCGTGGGCCCCGGCAGGTCCATCCACTGGACGTGCAGCTGCTCCATGGCGTCGGCGTCCACGACGATCACCGAGAGCTCGGAGAGCGGGTGGATGCGCATGCGGGTGAGTGCGTAGCGGGCGATGTCGAGGATCGCCCGCTCGTCGACCTCGGTTCCCGACTCGTTGTTGACGTCGATCGACATGGTCGTGCTGGTCTACTTCCCCTTGTGCCCGTGTCCGTGCGCGTGCCCGGCCCTGCCGTGGCCGCCGGTCCTCGGCGCGCCGTTCTCGGTGCCGTGACTGCTGTCGTACTTCTCGTACGCGTCGACGATACGGCCCACGAGCTTGTGCCGTACGACGTCGTGCGACGACAGCCGGGAGAAGTGGACGTCCTCGACGCCCTCCAGGATCTCCTGCACCTGCCGCAGCCCGGACTTCTGGCCGTTGGGCAGGTCCACCTGGGTGACGTCACCCGTGATGACGATCTTCGAGTCGAAGCCGAGCCGGGTGAGGAACATCTTCATCTGCTCGGGGCTGGTGTTCTGGGCCTCGTCCAGGATGATGAAGGCGTCGTTGAGAGTGCGGCCGCGCATGTAGGCGAGCGGCGCGACCTCGATGGTCCCCGCCGCCATCAGACGCGGGATGGAGTCCGGGTCGAGCATGTCGTGCAGCGCGTCGTACAGCGGGCGCAGGTACGGGTCGATCTTCTCGTAGAGCGTGCCGGGCAGGAAGCCCAGACGCTCGCCGGCCTCGACCGCCGGGCGGGTCAGGATGATGCGGTTGACCTGCTTGGACTGAAGCGCCTGCACCGCCTTGGCCATGGCCAGGTAGGTCTTCCCGGTGCCGGCGGGGCCGATGCCGAAGACGACCGTGTGCTTGTCGATCGCGTCGACGTACCGCTTCTGGTTGAGCGTCTTGGGGCGGATCGTGCGGCCGCGCGAGGACAGGATGTTCTGCGTCAGGACCTCGGCGGGGGTCTCGTGGCCGTCGCTCTCGCCGTTCTCGCTCGCCTTGAGCATGGCGATGGAGCGTTCCACTGCGTCCTCCGTCATCGGCTGCCCGGTGCGGAGCACCAGCATCATCTCGTCGAACACGCGCTGGACCAGGGCGACGTCCGCCGGGTCGCCGACCGCGCTGATCTCGTTGCCCCGGACATGGATGTCGGCCCCCGGGAAGGCCTTCTCGATCACGCGCAGGAGAGAGTCGCCGGACCCCAGCACGGTCACCATGGGGTGCTGGGCGGGGACGGTGAACTGTGCTCTGGCCTGCCCCTGCGCGGGGGTCTTGGCTGCGGGTGTCTGAGTCATGGGCCGGCGCTGAAGGCCTGCGATTCCTCCTCGTCACGGCCGCACAAGTGAGGGCGGCCTCGCGCTTCCAGGGTACGACGGGGGAGTGACAACGCCGTAGGGCTTTTCGGCGGCCTCGGCGACCCCGGAGCGGGATCAGTCCGGCACGGGGGACGCGTCGGCCGCCGTCCCGGCCCCCCGCTGGGCCCGCAGCCGATCCCGGAACCAGCGGTAGGACGCCTTCGGGGTGCGCTCCAGGGTCTCGTAGTCGACGTGCACCAGGCCGAACCGGCGGGCGAGGCCTTCCGCCCACTCCCAGTTGTCCAGCAGCGACCACACGAAGTAGCCGCGCACGTCCACGCCCGCCTCCAGGGCCCGGTGCAGGGCGCGGATGTGGCCGTCCAGGTAGGCGATGCGGTCCTGGTCGTCGAGGCCCTCGTAGGAGCACCCGTTCTCGGTGATGACGATGGGCGGGAGCCGGTCGCCGTAGCGGTCGCGCAGGCCGGTCAGCAGCTCGGTCAGCCCCTCCGGGACCACGGGCCAGCCGAAGTCCGTGACCGGGTGGCCCTCGATCTCCCGTACCGAGAAGGGCAGTTCGGCGGGCAGGGTGAGACCGCCGAACTCGATCTCCTCGCCGCTCGGAGCGCCCACCCGCGTCGGGGCGTAGTAGTTGACGCCGTACCAGTCCAGGGGCTCCGCGATGACCTCCAGATCCGAGTCGACGTCCGCGGGGGCGCCCGGCATCAGCTCGCCCAGCCCCTCGGGGTACCGGCCGAGCAGCAGCGGGTCGGCGAACAGGCGGTGCAGCAGCAGGTCGTAGAAGCCGGCCGCCTCGACGTCCGCCTGCTCCCCGGACGCCGGCCGGACGGGACTGTGCGAGTTGGCGATGCCGATGTCCGCGGCCCCGGCCGCGCGCAGCGCGCGGACCGCCAGGCCGTGGGCGAGCAGTTGGTGATGGGCGGCCGGGAGCGCGTCGAACAGCAGCCGCTTCCCCGGTGCGTGCACGCCGAGGGCATGGCCGAGCAGGGTGTGCTCGGCGGGCTCGTTGAGCGTGATCCACTTCGTCACGCGGTCGCCCAGGCGCTCGGCGACCACCGACACATGGTCGGCGAACCGCGCGGCCGTGTCCCGCTCCAGCCAGTCCAGCCGGGCCGGCAGGTCCCAGTGGAAGAGGGTCGGGACCGGGCGGACGCCCGCCGCGCACAGCTCGTCGACCAGGCGGTCGTAGAAGTCCAGGCCGCCGGGGGCGTCCACCCGGGGCCAGGAGACGGAGAAGCGGTACGCGTCCACGCCGAGGCCGGCCAGCAGCGCCACGTCCTCGCGGTGGCGGTGGTAGTGGTCGCAGGCCACCGCCGCCGTCGAGCCGTCCTTGACCCGTCCCGGCTCGGCCGAGAACGTGTCCCACACGGACGGCTCGCGCCGGTCGGCCGCCCCCTCGATCTGGTGGGCCGAGGTCGACACGCCCCACAGGAAGGCGGCCGGGAACCGGGGTATCGGGTTCGTCGCCATGGGCGGGATCATCCTTACCGTAGGTAACGGAAGTCAACGCCCGGACGGCAAAAGAACCTCACGCCCCCTCCTTGAGCACGCGGGAGATGAGCTCGCGCTGCTCCCCGGTCAGCCGGGGATCGGCCGCGTACACCGTCCGGCCGTCCACGGTGATCTCGTAGCTGAAGCCGTCGGGCACCCCGGCCGGCGGCGCGGCCCGGCCGGCGGCCAGCGCCCGCTCGGCCAGGTCCCGCCACTGCGGGGCGTCGGGCCGCCCCGAGACGTCCACCTCGGCGCGGCGCTCGATGCCCGCGAACCCTCCTGTGCGCCTCACTCGAATCCGCATGGTCCGTGTCTAGTACGGAACTACAGCGTCCGCACCCCCACCTGTTCCCAGGCCTTCCGCACGGCCTCGAGTTCGCCGCCGTCGGTGCCGTACCGCTCCCGCGCGGCCCGCACGGTGAGCGTGGCGAAGTCCGTGAACTGCGCGTCCTCGTGCAGCTCGCCGCCGGTCAGCACGTCGTACCAGAGCCGCCCCGCCTTCTCCCAGGCGTGGCCGCCGAGCGCGGTGGCGACCAGGTGGAAGGCGTGGTTGGGAATGCCGGAGTTGATGTGCACGCCGCCGTTGTCGCTGCCCGTGTGGACGTAGTGGTCCATCGTGGCCGGCTGCGGGTCCTTGCCGAGCACGTCGTCGTCGTACGCCGTGCCGGGTGCCTTCATGGAGCGCAGCGCGGTGCCGCTGACGCCCGGGGCCAGCAGCCCGGCGCCGATCAGCCAGTCGGCCTCGGTGGCGGTCTGGCCGAGCGTGTACTGCTTGATCAGCGAGCCGAAGACGTCGGAGAGCGACTCGTTGAGCGCGCCGGACTGCCCGAAGTAGGCCAGGTTGGCGGTGTGCTGGGTGACGCCGTGGGTCAGCTCGTGGCCGATGACGTCGACCGGGATGGTGAAGTCCAGGAAGATCTCGCCGTCGCCGTCGCCGAACACCATCTGCTCGCCGTTCCAGAAGGCGTTGTTGTACTTCTCGTCGTAGTGCACGGTCGCGTCCAGCGGCAGGCCGCTGCCGTCGATCGATTCGCGCCGGTAGGCCGTGCGGTACAGCTCGAAGGTGGCGCCGAGGCCGGCGTAGGCGCGGTTGACCGTGGCGTCCCCGCCGGGCTCCTCGCCCTCGCCGCGCACCTTCCTCCCGGGCAGGTCGGTGCCGTGCCGGGCGTCGTAGACGGTGCGGTGCGGCTGCCCGTCCCGCTTGCCCGCGGGCGCCGCGACGGCGGCTGCGCCGATGACGGTGGTCAGCCGCCGCCGGGTGCGTTCGAAGGCGTCGCGCTCCAGGGTCCGGCGGGCGGGTCCGGAGAGCGCGGGGTCGTCGTTGCGGGCGAGGCGGTCCAGGACGTGCGGCGGCACGATGGTGCAGAAGACGGGCTCGAAGCCCCCGTTGGTCGTCGTGGTCGTCATACCGGGCACACTCGCACTGTGTGGTCGCGCTGTCACCACCCGCAACCATGATTGGTGAAATATCGGGGCAAGGGGTCCGTGCTTCCGTCACGGAGTGATAGGTGTCCGTGACGGAGTGGCAGGTGGCCGGGGATGGTCGGGAGGCGGCGCCGGTGACATCGCGCACTTTTTGCCCTGTTTGCCCCTTCGGTTTCGCATACTGGGACGGGCCCGCGCATCCGGCGCGGCTCGGCTAGGCTGCGCTGCATCATGCGTTTCGGGCTGCTTCTCCTTAGCTGCCGCGGCGAGGGCCTGTAGTCGAGGCCGACCCCCTCCCCGCGGAGTTCGGCGTTGCGCCGTCGGCCGTTCACCGGCACCCGCGGACCCGCGGAATTTTCGAGGAGCCCACGCAGACATGGTCAACCGCCAGCAGCCCAGTTCCATGCCGATCCACAAGTACGGCCGCTACGAGCAGGTCGACATCCCCGACCGCACCTGGCCCGGCCGCCGGATCACCGTCGCCCCCCGCTGGCTCTCCACCGACCTGCGCGACGGCAACCAGGCCCTGATCGACCCGATGTCGCCCGAGCGCAAGCGCCGGATGTTCGACCAGCTGGTCAAGATGGGCTACAAGGAGATCGAGGTCGGCTTCCCGGCCTCGGGCCAGACCGACTTCGACTTCGTGCGCTCGATCATCGAGGAAGAGGGCGCGATCCCCGAGGACGTCACGATCTCCGTACTGACCCAGGCCCGTGAGGACCTGATCGAGCGGACCGTGGAGTCCCTGAAGGGCGCCCGGCGCGCCACCGTCCACCTCTACAACGCCACCGCCCCGGTCTTCCGCCGGGTCGTCTTCCGCGGCTCCAGGGACGACATCAAGCAGATCGCCGTCGACGGCACCCGCCTGGTGATGGAGTACGCCGAGAAACTGCTGGGCCCGGAAACGGCGTTCGGCTACCAGTACAGCCCCGAGATCTTCACCGACACCGAGCTGGACTTCGCCCTGGAGGTCTGCGAGGCGGTGATGGACGTGTACCAGCCGGGCCCGGGCCGCGAGATCATCCTCAACCTGCCCGCCACGGTGGAGCGTTCGACGCCGTCGACGCACGCGGACCGCTTCGAGTGGATGCACCGCAACCTGTCCCGCCGCGAGTACGTCTGCCTGTCCGTCCACCCGCACAACGACCGCGGTACGGCCGTCGCCGCCGCCGAGCTGGCGCTGATGGCCGGCGCCGACCGCGTCGAGGGCTGCCTGTTCGGGCAGGGCGAGCGCACCGGCAACGTCGACCTGGTCACCCTGGGCATGAACCTGTTCTCGCAGGGCGTCGACCCGCAGATCGACTTCTCCGACATCGACGAGATCCGCCGTACGTGGGAGTACTGCAACCAGATGGAGGTCCACCCGCGCCACCCGTACGTGGGCGACCTGGTCTACACGTCCTTCTCCGGCTCCCACCAGGACGCCATCAAGAAGGGCTTCGACGCCATGGAGGCCGACGCGAGGGCCAAGGGCGTCACGGTCGACGACATCGAGTGGGCGGTGCCCTACCTGCCCATCGACCCCAAGGACGTCGGTCGCTCCTACGAGGCCGTCATCCGTGTCAACTCGCAGTCCGGCAAGGGCGGTGTCGCCTACGTCCTGAAGAACGACCACAAGCTGGACCTGCCGCGCCGGATGCAGATCGAGTTCTCGAAGATCATCCAGGCGAAGACGGACGCCGAGGGCGGCGAGGTCACGCCGAAGGAGATCTGGGCGGCCTTCCAGGACGAGTACCTGCCGATCCCGGAGAACCCCTGGGGCCGCATCCAGGTCAGGACCGGCCAGTCGACGACGGACACCGACGGGGTCGACACGCTCACCGTCGAGGCCACCGTCGACGGCGAGGACACCGTTCTCACCGGCTCCGGCAACGGTCCGATCTCGGCCTTCTTCGACGCCCTGCACTCCATCGGCGTCGACGTACGCCTGCTGGACTACCAGGAGCACACGATGAGCGAGGGCGCCTCCGCCCAGGCCGCCTCGTACATCGAGTGCGCGATCGACGACAAGGTCCTGTGGGGGATCGGCATCGATGCGAACACGACACGTGCGTCGCTGAAGGCGGTCGTCTCGGCCGTCAACCGCGCGGCGCGCTGACCGCTCTGACCGGCGCCTTCGGGGCCCCGGCCGCCTGCTGAGGCGGTCGGGGCCCCGTCGTGCGCCCGACGAGTATCGGCCAGTCCCCGCCGCAGGTCACGGAAAGGTCTCCTCCGGGGTGCTGACGACACCTCGACAATGTGGCTAACATCACGCCAGTGCGGCGATGTTGCCGTGCCGTTACGGAGGTGGGACGTGCTGCCAGTACGGGGACGAAACGGCCGTGTCACCAGGCTTGCCCGACTGCTGGGCACCCGTACCGCGTGGACGCCGGTCGGCGACGGCGAGTTCTTCTGCCCCGGCTGCGGCGGGGACCGCAACTACCAGCGGCTGAGCGGGCGTCGGCGCTTCACCGTCCTCGGCGTACCGCTGCTGCCGCGCGGCACGGCCGGGCCGGTCGTCGAGTGCGCCGCCTGCGGCGGCCACTTCGGCACGGACGCCCTGGACCATCCGACGACCACCCGCTTCTCCGCGATGCTCCGCGACGCCGTGCACACGGTCGCCCTGGCGGTGCTGTCCGCGGGCGGCACCGGCTCCCGTACGGCCCTGGAGACCGCCGCGGCCACCGTCCGCGCGGCCGGCCTGGCCGACTGCACCGAGGAGCAGCTGGCCGCCCTGGTCGAGGCACTGGCCGCGGACACCGGGCGCGCCTACGACGACCAGCCGTGCGGCGCGGGCCTGGCCATAGAGCTGCACGAGGCCCTCGACCCGCTCGCCCCGCACCTGGCCCCCGCGGGCCGGGAGTCGATCCTTCTCCAGGCCGCCCGCATCGCCCTGGCCGACGGCCCCTACACCCCCGCCGAACACGACACCCTCAGCACCGTCGGCGCGGCCCTGACCATCTGCACGGACGAGGTGACCCGGCTACTGACGGCGGCGCGCACACCGTCGTAAGGCGGCCCTCGCCGGGTACAGTCGCCGCGCCGCAGGAGACAGGCCGGAAGGGGGACGCGGCGCCATGAACGAGGAGCACACCACGGGACACGAGGAGCCGTGGGACGAGCGGGCCCCGGGCGTCCTGCGACTGCCGTCCGGACGGCTGGTACGAGGCAGAGGGCTCCGCCACGCCCTCGACCCGTCGGCGCGGCCCCCGTCGTACGGCGTCTACCTCCTCGGCGAACAGCCGCCCGCGACCCCCTGGGCGTCCCGCTGGCTGCGCTGGCCCGACTTCCGCCTCCCGGCGGACCGTGAGGCGGCCCGCTCGGTGTTCGCCGACGCCTGGGCCCGCGCCGCCACCGAACGCGTCGAACTGGCCTGCGCCGGCGGCCGCGGTCGCACCGGAACGGCCCTGGCCTGCCTGGCGGTCCTCGACGGCGTACCGGCGAACGAGGCCGTCGCCTACGTCAGAACCCACTACGACCGGCACGCGGTGGAGACACCCTGGCAGAAGCGGTACGTACGGCACTTCACGCCGCCGCTGTGACCGTCGCTGTGGCTGCTCCTGCGCCGGCGGGCGTTCCCGGGGAATCGCGCCCCTGACCCAGCGGCTCACGCGACGGCGTACGCCAACGCCCTCGGCGAGGTGCCCTGAGCACCGTGCCTATCCCACTACGACCGGCACGCGGTGGAGACACCCTGGCAGAAGCGGTACGTACGGCACTTCACGCCGCCGCTGTGACCGTCGCTGTGGCTGCTCCTGCGCCGGCGGGCGTTCCCGGGGAATCGCGCCCCCGACCCAGCGGCTCACGCGACGGCGTACGCCAACGCCCGCGGCGAGGTGCCGTGAGCACCGTGCCTATCCCAGTGCCTCCGCCACCGCGGCGGCGGTCCGGGCCACGAGGGCGTCGTCGTACGGGGCGTCCCGGGCCGCTTTGGTCGACAGCACGGCCAGGACCACGGGGGAACCGGACCCGGTCCACGCGACGCCCACGTCGTTGGTGGTGCCGTGGGCACCGGAGCCCGTCTTGTCCCCGACCGTCCAGGTCGGCGGCAGGCCCGCGCGGAAGCGGTTCGTGCTGGTGGTGTTGTTCAGCAGCCAGTGCGTCAGCAGCCGGCGGTCGTGACGGTTCAGCGCGTCCCCGAGGACGAGACGGGCGTAGGTGCGGCCGCTCGCGCGCGGGCTCGTGGTGTCCGTGAGCCGCCAGGGCTCGGCGGTGTTGAGGTCCGGCTCCCAGCGGTCCAGGCGGGTCACCGGGTCGCCGAGCGTACGGGCGAAGCGGGTGATGGCGGTAGGTCCGCCGAGCTCGCGCAGGAGCAGGTTGCCGGCGGTGTTGTCGCTGAAGCGGATGGCGACGTCGGCGAGTTCGGCGATGGTCATGCCCGTGGCCAGGTGCGCACGGGTCTGGTCGGAGCCATCCGGCACCAGGTCGGCCTCGGTGTAGCGGACGCGGCGCGAGAGGACCTCGCCGTGGTGGTCCAGGTCCCGCAGGACCGCTGCCGCCGCCAGGGTCTTGAACACCGAGCACATCGGGAAGCGTTCGTCGGCGCGGTACCGGACGGTCCGGCCGGTGGCGGGGTCGTGCGCGAACACGCCCAGCCGGGTGCCGTGCCCCTGCTCCAGGGCGCGCAGGCGCGCGGTGGTGCCGTCGTCCGGCAGGGCGTGCGCGGGCGTGGCCGTGGTGGCCGCCGTCGCCGCGGCGAGAGCGGCGGCGGCGGTCAGTAAGGCACGTCGGGTCGGGGCGGACTTCCTCGGGGCTCGGATGACGCTCTCCTCCGGTCGGTGCGGACGGAACGATCGGTCGGTGCGGACAGGACGATCTCCACAGTGACCGACGCCGCCGCGGACATCGCGGTTGCGCCGCGCCGGGAGCCGCACCGGGGCGCGGGCGCGGCCACGCCCGCATCCGCCGTGAGCGACAATGGACCCCATGAGTCTGTTCCGCGACGACGGCATCGTGCTGCGCACCCAGAAGCTGGGTGAGGCGGACCGGATCATCACGTTGCTCACTCGCGGGCACGGGCGGGTGCGGGCCGTGGCGCGGGGGGTACGGCGGACGAAGTCGAAGTTCGGGGCCCGGCTCGAGCCGTTCTCGCACGTGGACGTGCAGTTCTTCGCCCGGGGCAGTGAGCTGGTGGGGCGGGGGCTGCCGCTGTGCACGCAGAGCGAGACCATCGCCCCCTACGGCGGCGGGATCGTGACCGACTACGCCCGCTACACCGCCGGGACGGCCATGCTGGAGACCGCCGAGCGGTTCACCGACCACGAGGGCGAGCCGGCCGTCCAGCAGTACCTGCTGCTGGTGGGCGCCCTGCGCACCCTCGCCCGGGGCGAGCACGCCCCGCACCTCGTGCTCGACGCCTTCCTGTTGCGGTCGCTGGCCGTCAACGGCTACGCGCCCAGCTTCGGCGACTGCGCCAGGTGCGGGATGCCCGGTCCGAACCGCTTCTTCTCGGTGGCCTCCGGCGGCTCGGTCTGCGCCGACTGCCGGGTGCCCGGCAGCGTCGTACCCTCGCCGCAGACGCTCGCGCTGCTCGCCGCGCTGCTCACGGGGGACTGGGAGACCGCGGACGCGTGCGAGCCGCGGTACGTCAGGGAGGGCGGCGGGCTGGTCTCCGCCTACCTGCACTGGCACCTGGAGCGCGGGCTGCGCTCACTTCGGTACGTGGAAAAGTAGTACGCCCACCAAGCAGTACGTCAGTACGCCCGAAAACAAGGGAGACGAGAAGCACATGGCCGTACGCGGGATCCTGGGGCGCCGGCGCCCGGAGTACAGGGCACCCGAGCCGCATCCGTCCGGTGCCCGCGCGCCGAAGCTCCCCGGAGAGCTGGTCCCCGAGCATGTGGCGATCGTCATGGACGGGAACGGGCGCTGGGCCAAGGAGCGCGGGCTGCCCCGCACCGAGGGGCACAAGGTCGGTGCCGAGCGGGTGCTGGACGTGTTGCAGGGCGCGATCGAGATCGGTGTCGGCAACATCTCCCTGTACGCCTTCTCCACCGAGAACTGGAAGCGCTCGCCCGACGAGGTGCGCTTCCTGATGAACTTCAACCGCGACTTCATCCGCAAGACCCGCGACCAGCTCGACGAACTCGGCATCCGGGTGCGCTGGGTGGGCCGTATGCCCAAGCTGTGGAAGTCGGTCGCCAAGGAGCTCCAGGTCGCCCAGGAGCAGACCAAGGACAACGACCGGCTCACGCTGTACTTCTGCATGAACTACGGCGGCCGGGCCGAACTCGCGGACGCGGCCAAGGCGCTCGCGGAGGACGTCAGGGCGGGCCGGCTCGACCCGGCCAAGGTCACCGAGAAGACCATACAGAAGTACCTGTACTACCCGGACATGCCGGACGTCGACCTGTTCCTGCGCCCGAGCGGTGAGCAGCGCACGTCCAACTACCTGCTCTGGCAGAGCGCGTACGCGGAGATGGTCTTCCAGGACGTCCTGTGGCCCGACTTCGACCGCCGCGACCTGTGGCGGGCCTGCATCGAGTTCGCCTCCCGCGACCGCCGCTTCGGCGGCGCGATCCCGAACGAGGAACTCCTCGCCATGAAGGGCGACGACGAGTAAATCAGCCCGCTTGGGGGTGCCCCCTGCTCGTAGAGCTTGGGGGAGATTGAGGACGTGGCCGTTCAGGCCGAAAAGCGGGGGTCTGGGGGCGGCAGCCCCCAGGGCCGGCCACCCCAGACCACCCGCACAGGATCTGGCTCAGCCGCCGGAGGCCGCCGCGCAGTCCGCGCAGGTGCCGAAGATCTCCACCGTGTGGGCGACGTTGACGTAGCCGTGCTCCGCGGCGACCGCCTCCGCCCACTTCTCCACCATCGGCCCTTCCACCTCGACCGCCTTGCCGCAGACGCGGCAGACGAGGTGGTGGTGGTGTTCGCCGGTGGAGCAGCGGCGGTAGACCGACTCGCCGTCGGAGGTGCGCAGGACGTCGACCTCGCCCGCGTCGGCGAGGGACTGAAGGGTGCGGTAGACCGTCGTCAGGCCCACCGAGTCGCCCCTGTGCTTGAGCATGTCGTGGAGCTCCTGCGCGCTGCGGAACTCGTCGACCTCGTCGAGGGCCGCCGCGACAGCGGCGCGCTGCCGGGTGGCGCGGCCCTTCACGGGCGGTCCAGCGGTGGTCACCGGTCGGCCTCCTCACGTCTCGCCTGCGGGCCATTGTGCCAGCCCGGGCCGTGCGCGGTCAGGCGCCGGCCCCGTCGCCGGCGGCCCGGGTGGCCGGAATCGCGCACTCCGCGGGGTCCCCGGCGGGCCGCGCGGCGGCGAGCGCCCGCGCGCGTCGCCGGGCCAGCGGCGTGGCCAGTGCGGTGAGCGCGATGAACGCGGCGATGGTGAGCAGCACGATCGTCGCGCCGGGCGGCACGTCCTGGTAGTAGGACGTGACCGTGCCGCCGATCGTCACGCTCACCCCGATGGCGACGGCGATGGCGAAGGTCGCGGCGAAGCTGCGGCTGAGCTGCTGGGCCGCGGCCACCGGGACCACCATCAGCGCGCTGACCAGCAGCAGCCCGACCACGCGCATCGCGACCGTCACCGTCACCGCCGCCGTGACCGCCGTCAGCAGGTTCAGGGCGCGCACCGGCAGCCCGGTCACCCGGGCGAACTCCTCGTCCTGGCTGACCGCGAACAGCTGGCGACGCAGGCCCAGGGTGACCAGTACGACGAAGGCGGCCAGCAGGCAGATCGCGGTGACGTCGGACTGCGAGACCGTGGAGAGCGAGCCGAACAGGTACGACGTCAGGTTCGCGTTGGAGCCGCCGGGGGCGAGGTTGATGAACATGACGCCGCCCGCCATGCCGCCGTAGAAGAGCATCGCGAGGGCGATGTCGCCGCGGGTGCGGCCGTACCAGCGGATCAGCTCCATGAGGACCGCGCCCAGGACGGAGACCGCCGTCGCCATCCACACCGGGGAGGTGGACAGCAGGAAGCCCAGGCCGACGCCGGTCATGGCGACGTGGCCGATGCCGTCGCCCATCAGGGCCTGGCGGCGCTGGACGAGGTAGATGCCGACGGCGGGGGCGGTGATGCCGACCAGGACGGCGGCGAGCAGGGCCCGCTGCATGAAGGCGTAGTTCAACAGGTCCATCAGCTCAGCAGTCCCGTGCGGATCGGATCGGCGCCCGAGGCGTCGTGCGGGTGTACGTGGTCGTGGCCGGGCAGGGCGTGCTGGCCCACGGCCTTCGGGGGCGGCCCGTCGTGCAGGACGCAGCCGTCGCGCAGCACCACCGCCCGGTCGATCAGGGGCTCCAGGGGGCCCAGCTCGTGCAGCACGAGCAGCACCGTCGTACCGGCCGCCACCTGCTCCCTGAGCGTGCTCGCCAGCACCTCCTGGCTGGCCAGGTCGACGCCGGCCATCGGCTCGTCCATGATCAGCAGCTCGGGCGCGGCGGCGAGGGCGCGGGCGATCAGCACGCGCTGGTGCTGACCGCCGGACAGGGCGTCCACCGAGTCCTTCGCGCGGTCCGCCATGCCGACCAGTTCCAGGGCGTGCCGTACGGCCGCGTGGTCGGCCTTGCGGAAGATCCCGAAGCGGGTACGGGAGAGCCGGCCCGAGGAGACGATCTCGGTGACGGTCGCCGGGACGCCGCCAGCGGCGGTCGTGCGCTGCGGTACGTAGCCGACGCGGGCCCAGTCGCGGAAGCGGCGGTGCGGGGTGCCGAACAGTTCGATCTCACCGGCGCTCACCGGCACCTGGCCGATGACGCTGCGCACGGCCGTCGACTTGCCGGAGCCGTTGGCGCCGAGCAGCGCGACGACCTCGCCCCGGCGCACGGTGAGGTCGATGCCACGCAGGACGGGGCGTGAGCCCAGGTCGGCACGCACCCCGCGCAGGGATACGACGGGCTCGGGCTCGCTCCTGACGTCCATGACGCCCTCCGTAAGGGTCATTTGGCGCCCAGGGCCGTCTGCAGCGCCTTGAGGTTGGCGTCCATGACCTGGAAGTAGTCGGTGCCCCGGGACTTGTCGGTGATGCCCTCGATCGGGTCGAGGACGTCCGTCTTCAGGTTCGCGTCCTCGGCGACGGTCTTCGCGGTCTTGTCGCTGACCAGCGTCTCGTAGAAGACCGTCGTGACCCCGTCGGCCTTGGCCATCTTCTCCAGGTCCCTCACCCGGGCGGCGCTGGGCTCGGAGTCCGGGTCGAGGCCGTTGATGGCCTCCTCGGTCAGGCCGTAGCGCTCGGCGAGGTAGCCGAAGGCGGCGTGGGTGGTGATGAACACCTTGCTCCTGGTGTTCTTCAGCCCGGTCTCGTACCGGGTGTTGAGCGCGTCGAGCTTCTTGACCAGGGCCTCGGTGTTCTTGCGGTAGTCGGCCGCGTGGTCCGGGTCGCCCTTCTCGAAGGCCTTGCCGACGCCCTCGGCGATCTGCGCGTAGCGCACCGGGTCGAGCCAGACGTGCGGGTCCAGGCCGCCGGACTCCTCGCCCGGGTGGCTGTCGTGGGCGGCGGCGTGGCCGCCCACCTCGTTGCCGTGCTCCTCCAGCGTGGTCAGGGAGGTCGCGTCGATCTTCGTCTTGATCGAGGACTGGGCGACGGCCTTGTCCACGGAGGGCTGGAGGTTCTTGAGGTAGAGCACCACGTCGGACCTCTCGAGCCGCGCGGTCTGCTGGGCGCTGATCTCCAGGTCGTGCGGCTCCTGGCCGGGCTGGGTGAGACTGGTGACGTGCACGTGGCTCCCGCCGATCTGCTCGGCGAGGAAGGCCATCGGGTAGAACGACGCGACGACGTCGTACGTGCCGCTGCTGCCTCCTGTGGCCGCGTCGGAGGAGGAACAGGCGGAGAGGGCTCCGAGACCGAGGGCGGTGGCCGCCAGGGTGGCGGAACCGGCTATGAGGCGTCGTCGTACGTTCATGACAGTCATTTTCAACGAAGATGGAAACCGTTGTCAACAAGCCTGGCGACAAGCCCGAAAAGGGCCCTTACCCGGCACCGATTTGGTCGAGGGGGAGCCACCGCCGGTACCCTGAAGCATTCGCTCGTGAAGCGTCTCGCTTCGTCGCCCGTCGTCGTAATGAAGAGAGCACCGTGGCCGCCGACAAGATCGACACCATCGTCAGCCTGAGCAAGCGCCGTGGCTTCGTATTCCCCTGCAGTGAGATCTACGGCGGCCAGCGTGCCGCCTGGGACTACGGGCCTCTGGGTGTCGAACTCAAGGAGAACCTCAAGCGCCAGTGGTGGCGCTACATGGTGACGTCCCGCGAGGACGTGGTCGGCATCGACTCGTCCGTGATCCTGGCGCCCGAGGTCTGGGTCGCCTCCGGTCACGTCGCCACCTTCACGGACCCGCTGACGGAGTGCACCTCCTGCCACAAGCGGTTCCGCGCCGACCACCTGGAAGAGGCCTACGAGGAGAAGAAGGGCCGCGCCCCGGAGAACGGCCTCGCGGACATCAACTGCCCCAACTGCGGCAACAAGGGCCAGTTCACCGAGCCGAAGCAGTTCTCGGGCCTGCTCTCCACCCACCTCGGCCCCACCCAGGACTCCGGCTCCGTCGCCTACCTGCGTCCGGAGACCGCCCAGGGCATCTTCACCAACTTCGCCCAGGTGCAGACCACCTCGCGCCGCAAGCCTCCGTTCGGCATCGCCCAGATGGGCAAGTCGTTCCGCAACGAGATCACGCCGGGCAACTTCATCTTCCGCACCCGCGAGTTCGAGCAGATGGAGATGGAGTTCTTCGTCAAGCCGGGCGAGGACGAGAAGTGGCAGGAGTACTGGATGGAGCAGCGCTGGAACTGGTACACCAGCCTGGGTCTCCGTGAGGAGAACATGCGCTGGTACGAGCACCCGAAGGAGAAGCTCTCCCACTACTCCAAGCGCACCGCCGACATCGAGTACCGCTTCCAGTTCGGCGGCAGCGAGTGGGGCGAGCTGGAGGGTGTCGCCAACCGCACCGACTACGACCTCTCCTCCCACGCCAAGGCCTCCGGCCAGGACCTCTCCTACTTCGACCAGGAGGCCGGCGAGCGCTGGACGCCGTACGTCATCGAGCCGGCGGCCGGTGTCGGCCGGGCGATGCTCGCCTTCCTGCTCGACGCCTACGTCGAGGACGAGGCGCCCAACGCCAAGGGCAAGATGGAGAAGCGCACGGTGCTGCGCCTGGACCACCGCCTGGCCCCGGTGAAGGTCGCGGTGCTGCCCCTGTCGCGCAACCCGGAGCTGTCGCCCAAGGCCAAGGGCCTGGCCCAGGCCCTGCGCCAGAACTGGAACATCGAGTTCGACGACGCCGGCGCCATCGGCCGCCGTTACCGCCGCCAGGACGAGATCGGCACGCCGTACTGCGTCACGGTCGACTTCGACACCCTCGAGGACAACGCGGTCACCGTCCGCGAGCGCGACACCATGAAGCAGGAGCGCGTCTCCCTCGACCAGATCGAGGGCTACCTGGCCGGCCGCCTCGTCGGCTGCTGACCCGGTAACCCGGCAGTCCCTCAGCGCCGGACGGCCGCCGAGACCTCATTCGGCGGCCGTCCGGCGTTCGCCGTTGCTCAACGGCCTTGCAGGGCCTTCACGTTGTCGCCGAAGGTCCAGTTCTTCGACCCGTCCCAGTTGATCGACCAGGTCATCAGTCCCTTCAGGCTCGTGCCGTAGTGGCGCCAGGCCTCGGAGACCAGCGCGGGCGCCATGTGGCCGCCGCCCGCGCCGGGCTGGGCGGGCAGGCCCGGGACCTGCTTGTCGTAGGGGACCTTGATCGTCGTGCCCTGGATCACCAGGCCCTTGGCGAGGCAGTTGGTCTGGGCGGTGAAGCCGGCCACGGTGCCGGCCTGGTAGGAGTCGCCGGAGCAGCCGTACATGCTGCCGTTGTAGTACTGCATGTTCAGCCACCACAGGCGGCCGTTGTCGGCGTACTTCTTGATGATCGGCAGGTACGCGCCCCAGATCGAGCCGTAGGCGACGCTGCCGCCGGTGACGTAGGCGGTCTCCGGGGCCATCGTCAGGCCGAAGTTCGACGGCATCTGCGCGAGGACGCCGTCGATGATCCGGATCAGGTTGGCCTGGGACGCGGACAGTTGACCGATGTTCCCGCTGCCGGTCAGGCCCGTCTCGATGTCGATGTCGATGCCGTCGAAGTTGTACTTCTTCAGGATCGGGACGATCGTCGCGACGAACCGGTCCGCCACGGCCGTCGAGTTGAGGTCGATACCGGCCGTCGCGCCGCCGATGGACAGCAGGATCGTCTGGCCGGACGCCTTGGCCGCGCACATCTCCGCGGGCGTCGCCACCTTCACGCCCGCGTCCATGCCGTTCTCCCACAGGGCCGTTCCGTCGGAGCGGATGACCGGGAAGGCCGCGTTGATCACGTTGTAGCCGTGCGCGGCGATGCGCGAGTCGGTGATCGGTGTCCACCCGAAGGGCGGATGGACGCCGTTGGCGGAGCCGTCCCAGTTCTCCCAGTAACCCTGGAGCACCTTGCCGGCGGGCCTGGACTTGACGGCGCACGTGTCGGCGGCGGAGGCGGTGGGGGCCAGGGCGATGGAGAGCTGGGTGAGACAGGCGGCCGCCAGGGCGGCGGCGAGCAGACGCAGTCTGCGGCGGATCATGCGGAGCCTCCCGGTGGGGGTGCGGTGAGGTGTCGTAGGCATGACAGTGCTCGTGGTCCAGACCTCTCGTCAATAGGTCTGGACCAAATCGCCGATCGCCGGGGGTCATTGGCGTGACAAATGACAGCTGACAGATATTGAAATCTGTCAGCCGTCATGTCAGGCTGTTTCGGGGTACCCGTCCCACCCGCACTCCGAGCCCCGAAGGAGCCCTCCCTCATGGACACCCGCCACCTCGGAACCACCGGCCCCCAGGTCTCCGCCCTCGGCCTCGGCTGCATGGGCATGTCCGCGCTGTACGGCGAGGCGGACCGGACCGAGTCCATCGCCACCGTGCACGCCGCTCTCGAAGCGGGCGTGACCCTGCTCGACACCGGCGACTTCTACGCCATGGGCCACAACGAGATGCTGGTCGGCGAGGCGCTGCGCACCGCCCCCGCGGCCCGCCGCGAACAGGCCCTGCTCAGCGTGAAGTTCGGCGCCCTGCGCGATCCGGACGGCAACTGGGCCGGCTACGACGGCCGTCCGGCCGCCGTGAAGAACTTCGCCGCCTACTCCCTCCAGCGCCTCGGCGTCGACCACATCGACGTCTACCGGATCGCCCGGGTCGACCCGGACGTGCCGATCGAGGAGACGGTCGGCGCCATCGCGGAACTCGTCGAGAAGGGACACGTCCGGCACATCGGCCTCAGCGAGGTCGGCGCCGACACGATCCGCCGGGCCGCCGCCACCGCGCCGATCTCGGACGTCCAGATCGAATACTCGCTCGTCTCCCGTGGCGTCGAGGACCGGATCCTGCCCACCACCCGCGAACTCGGCATCGCCATCACGGCGTACGGGGTGCTCTCACGCGGTCTGATCTCCGGGCACTTCGCCCGTGACCGGAAGCTCGCCGCGAACGACTTCCGGGCCCATTCGCCCCGCTTCCGGGGCGAGAACCTCCAGCACAACCTGGACCTCGTCGAGGCCCTGCGCAAGGTCGCCGAGGGCAAGGGCGTCACGGTCGCGCAGATCGCCATCGCCTGGGTGCTCTCCCGGGGCCCGCGGCACGACACGGTCGTCGTGCCGCTGATCGGCGCCCGCACCCGGGAGCGGCTGGCGGAGACGCTGGGCGCCACGGCCGTCACGCTGGAGGAGGCCGACCTGGCGGCCATCGAGGAGGCCGTCCCGGCGGACGCGGCCGCGGGCGCGCGCTACCCCGAGGCGCAGATGGCCCACCTGGACAGCGAGAGCTGACCCGGCCGCCGGGTACGGTCTAGGGCATGCCACCCACCACCGAGACCCTGACCGCCGAGCGCATCCTCGAGGCGACCGAGGAGGTGCTGCGCCGCCACGGGCCGGCCAAGGCCACCGTGGTGGACGTGGCCCGCGCGCTCGGTGTCAGTCACGGCAGCGTCTACCGGCACTTCCGTACCAAGGCGGCGCTGCGCGAGGCGGTGACCAAGCGGTGGCTGGACCGCACGTCCGACGCCCTCGCCGGCATCGCCGCCGAGCACCGTGACCCGGAGGCGCGGCTGCGCGACTGGCTGCGCGGGCTGTTCGAGGCCAAGCGCCGCAAGGCGGGCGACGACCCCGAGCTGTTCGCCACGTACTCGGTACTCACCGGGGAGAACGGCGTGGCGGTCGGCGAGCACATCGCCGACCTGACCGGCCAGCTGACCCGGATCGTCCAGGACGGCGTCGCGGCCGGTGCCTTCACGGCCGCCGACCCGGCCGTCGCGGCCCGGGCCCTGTTTCATGCCACCGGCCGCTTCCACGACCCGGGGCATGCCCGGGAGTGGAAGCGGCCGGTGATCGAGGAGGAGTTCGAGGCGGTGCTCGAACTGGTGCTGGGCGGGCTACGAGCCCGTTAGCACCGTCATCTCCCGGGTCAGGTCACGTTCACGGTGACCGTCTTGGAGTGCGTGTCGCCGTGCACCACTCGCAGCTCCTGCTTGCCCTTGACCGCGAGCTTCGTCGACACCGTGAAGGTGTCGCCCTTCTTGACCGCGGTGGTCTCGCGCAGCGTGGTCCACTTGCCGTTGTTCAGGTGCTGGATGGTCAGCTTCGTGCCGGCCGCCAGGTGCGCGGTGCGCCCGGTGAGTGTCACGCTCTGCCCGGACCTGATCGAGGAGTGACTGGCCCTGACCGTGATCGACGCGGCCGCCTTGGTCGGCATGGCCTTGTGCGTGCGGGTGGGCATCGGGCTCGGACTGGTCGCGGCGAAGGCTCCGGCAGAACCGGCCGACACCAGCGCGGCGGACAGGGCGCCCGCGGCGACTCCACGGGCACAGCGGCGCAGTGTGAGATGCATGGTGGTCTCCCGTTGGTGGTTCCCCCCTGTGTCACGCGTGCCCCGCAGGGGGGCTCATCGCGCTCATCCAGATTTGCCTCTGATCGCCCGCGCGGCGACTCGGGAGGAGTAACGCGGGGCTGTGAGCGAGCGGCGCTTTGATGAGAATCCGCAGCTCAGCGGCCATGATCGGGCTTACTTCTTTCTTACCAAGCTCTCCGGCGGCGCCCCGCTCCGAATCCACTCTCACGCCTCGTAAACATCCGTGTGCGATAGGTGAGCAATTCCCGGGGCCTTATTTCGGTGCGACCGCCGGCCTCTCCTTCGCGCGTCCTGGGAGCTCGGGCGCCGACGCCCCCGCCTGCCGCACCTCGTGCTCATGGAGCCGTTCGGCCGTGCGCTCGGCGGTCCGCCTGGCCCACCGGCCGCTGGTGACCGCGCCCAGTGCCAGCACCGCGGCGCCGCACACCACCAGCACCCACCATCCGGGCCGGGCCGCCGGGACGAACGCGTCCCGGTAGGACGAGGAGCCGATGCCCGCGGCCAGCAGCGCGCCGACCACCGCGACCCCGAGGGTCTGCCCGAGCTGGCGGCTGGTGGAGGCGACCGCGGCGGCGACCCCGGCCTGGGCGCGCGGCATCCCGGAGACGGCCGTGTTGGTGATCGGCGCGTTGACGAAGCCGAAGCCGATGCCGAAGAGGACGTATCCGATGACGAGCGTGACGTCGGAGGTCTCGGCCTCGAACGCGGCGAACAGCACCGAACTCACCGTCATGGCCGTTCCGGCGATCAGCAGGGGCAGTCGCGGCCCCCGGGTGCCGACCAGCCGTCCGGACAGCGGCGCGCACAGGAAGGTCAGTGCCGCCATCGGCAGCATCCACAGACCGGCGTGCAGGGCGTCGAGACCGCGCACGTTCTGCAGGTACAGCGTGGACAGGAACAGGAAGCCGCCGAGTGCCGCGAACGCGCTGATCGCGACGACGGTCGCCCCACTGAACGGTGCCGAGCGGAAGAAGCGCAGGTCGATGAGGGGTTCGGTGCGGCGCGGCTCGTACCAGAGCAGGCCGAGCAGGGCCGCGAGCGCGACGACGGCGAAGGGCAGGATCGTGGAGAGGCCGGAGACCGGAGCCTCGATGATCGCGTACGTCAGGGCGCCGAACAGGGCGATGACCAGGATCTGGCCCACCGGGTCGGGCCGACGGGCCTTCGGGGCACGGGACTCGGGGACGAAGCGCGCGGTGAGCACCAGCGCGGCCAGGGCCACCGGCAGGTTGATCCAGAAGATCGAGCGCCAGCCGACCGACTCCACCAGCAGACCGCCGACGAGCGGGCCGGCGGCCATGGATATGCCGACCACCGCGCCCCAGGCCCCGATGGCGCGGGCGCGCTCGCGCGGGTCGGTGAAGGTGTTGGTGATGATCGACATGGCGACCGGGTTGAGCATCGAGCCGCCGACCGCCTGCACCATGCGGAACACGACCAGCAGTTCCAGGTCCGGGGCGAGGGAGCACAGCAGGGAGCCGATGCCGAAGACGACCAGACCCGCCATGAACACGCGTTTGCGGCCGATCCGGTCGGCGGTGGAACCGGCGAGCATCAGCAGCGAGGCGAGCACCAGCGTGTACGCGTCGATCGTCCACTGAAGGCCGGAGGTGCTCGCGTGCAGCTCGCGTTGCATCGAGGGCAGAGCGACGTTCAGAACGGTGTTGTCGAGGCTCACGATCAGCAGGCTCATGCAGCAGATCGCGAGAACCAGGAGCCGTCGTCGGTGGCTGAGCTCGGGCATGCGTTCCATGGTAGGGGATTTCAATAGTGCGGTTAACTAATGACTGTTACATGATCTGTGCCGATACGCGACAATGAGGGAATGCCCAAGCCCGAATCCCCCCTCCAGATCGGCCCGCACACCGTCCGGCCGCCCGTGGTGCTGGCCCCCATGGCCGGTATCACCAACGCGCCCTTCCGCACCCTGTGCCGGGAGTTCAGCCAGGGCAAGGGCCTGTACGTCAGCGAGATGATCACGACCCGGGCACTGGTCGAGCGCAACGACAAGACCATGCAGCTCATCCGGTTCGACGCGAGCGAGCGCCCACGCTCCATCCAGCTGTACGGCGTGGACCCGGCCACGGTCGGCAAGGCCGTCCGCATGATCGCGGAGGAGGACCTCGCCGACCACATCGACCTCAACTTCGGCTGCCCGGTGCCCAAGGTGACCCGCAAGGGCGGCGGCTCGGCCCTCCCCTACAAGCGCAACCTGCTGCGGGCGATCCTGCGCGAGGCGGTCAGCGGGGCCGGCGACCTGCCGGTCACGATGAAGATGCGCAAGGGCATCGACGACGACCACCTCACCTACCTCGACGCCGGAAGGATCGCGGTGGAGGAGGGCGTGACGGCGATCGCGCTGCACGGCCGCACGGCCGCCCAGCACTACGGCGGCACGGCGGACTGGGACGCCATCGCGCGTCTCAAGGAGCACGTGCCCGAGATCCCGGTGCTCGGCAACGGCGACATCTGGTCGGCCGAGGACGCGCTGCGAATGGTGCGGGAGACCGGCTGCGACGGTGTGGTCGTGGGCCGCGGCTGCCTGGGCCGGCCGTGGCTGTTCGCCGACCTGATGGCGGCGTTCGAGGGGCGGGTCCAGGACCTGGCCCGCCCGTCCCTGCGCGAGGTCGCGCACGTGATGGTCCGGCACGCCACGCTGCTCGGCGAGTGGATCGGCGACGAGTCGCGCGGTGTCGTCGACTTCCGCAAGCACGTCGCCTGGTACCTGAAGGGCTTCGCGGTCGGCTCCGAGATGCGCAGGCGGCTGGCGGTCACCTCCTCGCTGGAGGAGCTGCGCGCCGGCCTGGACGAACTGGACCTCGACCAGCCCTGGCCCGTCGGCGCCGACGGGCCCCGCGGCCGCACCTCCGGCAACAACCGGGTGGTACTGCCGGACGGCTGGCTGAAGGACCCCTACGACTGCACGGGCGTCGGCGAGGACGCCGAACTGGACACCTCCGGCGGCTGAGGCGGTCTCGGCAGCCGCGACCGCCCGCGCCGACGCGCCCTGCCCGTCGTCAGCCCTTCGACGGGTGCGGGGTGGAGCCGTACGCCGTCAGGAAGCGGTCGCGGAAGGCGCTCATCTTCCACACCGGCGCGTCGTGGTCGGGGCGCAGACCCTCGGTCCAGCCCCAGTCGTCGATCTTGTCCAGGACCTCGGGGTCCTTGGCGAGGATCGCGCAGGGCACGTCACGGCTGGCGTGGTCGCCGCTGACCCGGGCGTTGGGCTGGTGGTCGCCGAGGACCACGAGCACGGTGTCGTCCTTGCCGTAGCGCTCCATCCACTGGGTCAGGGCGGTCACCGAGTACTCGATCGACTTGCCGTACCCCTCGCGGGAGCGGGTGGAACTGGTGAGGATGTCCGCCGGCCTGGTGCCTGCCGCCTCGATGTCCTTGAAGACCGAGCCGTCACCGAGCTGGTCCCAGGCGACCATCTCCGGCACCGGCGCCCAGGGCTGGTGGCTGGAGGTCAGGATGACGAACGAGGTCAGCGGCTTGTCGCGCTTCCTGCCGTGCTCCAGACGCTGGAAGGCCTCCAGCGCGTACTGGTCGGGCATGGTCGACCAGCTGAACTTCGGCCCCTCGTAACCCATCCCGAAGGCGTTGTAGACCTTGTCCAGGCCATACCACTTCGCCTCCGGCCAGCCCTTCTGCACGCCCGGCATGACGCCGACCGTGTCCCAGGCCCCGGTCTTCTTGAACGCATCGGTCAGCGTGAGGTGGTCGCCGGAGGTCACCGTGCGGTAGCGGTTCTGGTTGTCGACCCACAGGCCCGACATGAACGTGGAGTGGCCGAGCCAGCTGCCGCCGCCGTACGTCGCCGACGTCAGCCAGCCGCTCCTGGCGTGGAAGCCCGCCTCGGCCAGGGCCCGCGTACTGGCGTCGAGGGTCTTGTTGACGCCCGGCGCCGTGATCGGGTCCTCGATCGCTGTGCGGCCGTAGCTCTCGATGAACGTGAAGATCATGTCCTTCCCACGCAGGTCCGGCACCAGCTCGCTGCCGGGGGTGTCGCGGAACGGGTCGGCCTCCGCCGTCCTCGCGAACTCCCGCTCGTCCCGGATCGTGGAGCGCAGCGCCTCCTCGTGGTACTTGACCATGACGACCGTGTGCTCGGAGGCCACCGGGACGCCGGAGACCTGGACGTCCAGAGCCGAGCACGTCATCCACACCACGCTGGCGAGCAGCAGTCCGCGCGTCGAGCGGGCCTTGTCGCGGCCCAGGAAGTCGCCGACGCGCACGACCGCGAGGGCCGTCACGGCGAGCACCGCCAGTACGAGGAGGACGACCCCGACGGCGGCGAGCAGGGCCGTCGTTCCGCCGAGGGTGTCCGCGAGGTACGACTGGGCGTCGTCCAGCAGCTCCCAGTCGAGGACCACGTTGAAGCTGCGGCCCAGGTACTGGTTGAACTCGATGTCCGTCAGGTTCAGCACGGTCAGCACGCCGAGCGCCAGCCCGCCGAGCACCGCCACGGCCACCCGCGGCCGGCGCGGCAGCACCAGCAGCACGGCCGCCAGGAGCAGCCCCTCCACCGGCAGCCGCGTGAACGCCGTCACCTGGAACTGCGCCTCCTTGTTCGGCAGCAGAAGCGCGACGGCGACGAGCAGGAACGCGAGAAGGGTGCCCCCGTGGGACACCCTTCGCGCGGCCACGGGATGCGCCCCCTTCCAGCCACGCCAGACTCCGCGAACGGACCGGGGCCGTATCGCCCGCAGGACGCGGAGGAGGAGGGGGAGGGGGAGGGGGCGGGACGGAGAGGCGAGGGCCCCTGCCGGGGTCGCGCCGGATGCGGAGGCCTCGGCGGGTTCGGCGGCGTCGGTCGGCTCGGTGGGTTCGGTCGGCTCGGTGGGTTCGGTTGGTTCGGTGGCCTGGGCGGATTCGGCGGGTTCGGTGGGCTGGGCGGGTTCGGTGAGTTCGGTGGGCTGGGCGGATTCGGCGGATTCGGCGGGTTCGGTGGGCTGGGTGGGTTCGGTGGGTTCGGCGCGCTGGGCAAGTCCGGCGGCCAGGGCGGGTTCGGGGGCCTTGGTGGGCTTGGCGGTCCGGGCGGATTCGCGGGCCTGCGCAGACGTGGCGGCCGGGGCGGGTTCGCCGGTCCCGGATGCAGCTGGGGATTCGTCGTCCCCAGGAATACCGGTGCCGACGGAGGTGCCCTCGGCCGTCGCCGCCACCGCCTGCGGGGCGCCGTCCACCGGAGGAGTGGTCGAGGCGGGCCTGTCCCCGGCGCGGGACGTGGTTTTCGCTGCCTCCGGCCTGCGCGCGGCGGGGACGGGGATGGACCCGGCGGTCCGGGTCGGTGCGGCTGCGGGCGCCTCGGACCCCGGTTCGACGTGCGCGTCCGCCCCCGATTCAGGGCCGGCCCCCGATTCAGCGCCCGTCTCCGCGCCCGCGCTCGACTCAGTGCCCGCGTCCGCCTGCGCGCCGGCCTCCGCGCCCGCCCCCGGCTCCGCCGGGTGCAGAGCGGCGGCCTCGGTCCCGCCCCCGTGCGACGCCGGTTCCCCGGCCGCGTCCGATGGTGCACCCGATGACTGGCGTGTATCCGTGTGCTGAGGCACCCGAAGGTCCTTCCGTGCGCGGCGTCGCTGAGGAGGTGGGCCACGCTCGGGCCCGCCGCACTCCCGTACGGCCGGGCCCTCACCCGTGTTCACCGGTGCCGCGCAAACACCCGGCAAACGGAGCCCCGACCGAGGGGCCGGGGAGTCGTCCGCATGGTGAAATCCGAGCGCCTGTGGCAGCGTGATTCTCGCCACCCTTGATAAGGGTTGCGCTCAGATGAGCGGATCTTGAGCGGCTGCACTTCTCCAAGGTGTGGCACTCAGTGCCACACCTTGATCGTTCATCGATCGAAAACAGACGTGCCGAGAGTCGCTCATCTGGGCGGCTAGGCGGGTCTACGAGCGTTGATTCGTTCAAGAAGTGAAAACATCTGCACCCGACGGCTTGCCAAGCCTTGACTTTCGATCCGCTGGCGGACGACTGGTTACGGGCGCATGACCCACAAGTGGACGTACCCATCGGCCTTCGATCTGGGTATGTTCCTCGCCGTCAGGGCAGCCACCGCGTCCTCGAGGAGTCGAGACCCGTGTCGGAAAACAAAGATCTCCAGGTAGCCGATCGCGGCAACAGTGTTGAGGGCGTGAAGTTCGTCTACGACTTCACCGAGGGCAACAAGGACCTCAAGGACCTCCTCGGTGGCAAGGGCGCGAACCTGGCCGAGATGACGAACCTGGGCCTTCCGGTCCCGCCGGGCTTCACGATCACCACCGAGGCCTGCAAGGTCTACCTCGACAGCGGCGAGGAGCCCGCGGCACTCCGTGACGAGGTGAGCGCGCACCTCGACGCGCTCGAGCAGAAGATGGGCAAGAAGCTCGGCCAGCCCGACGACCCCCTGCTGGTCTCCGTCCGCTCCGGCGCGAAGTTCTCCATGCCCGGCATGATGGACACCGTCCTGAACATCGGCCTGTCCGACAAGTCCGTCCAGGGCCTGGCCAAGCAGGCCGGCGACGACCGGTTCGCCTGGGACTCCTACCGTCGCCTCATCCAGATGTTCGGCAAGACCGTCCTCGGCGTCGACGGCGAGCTGTTCGAGGACGCCCTCGACAAGGCCAAGGAGACCAAGAAGGTCACCGTCGACACCGAGCTCGAGGCCGCCGACCTGAAGAAGCTGGTCACCACCTTCAAGAAGATCGTCAAGAAGGAGGCCGGCCGGGACTTCCCGCAGGACCCGCGCGAGCAGATGGACCTCGCCATCAAGGCGGTCTTCGACTCCTGGAACGGCGAGCGCGCCAAGCTCTACCGCCGTCAGGAGCGCATCCCGCACGACCTCGGCACGGCCGTCAACATCTGCTCGATGGTGTTCGGCAACCTCGGCCCCGACTCCGGCACCGGCGTCGCCTTCACCCGCGACCCCGCTTCCGGCCAGCAGGGCGTCTACGGCGACTACCTTCAGAACGCGCAGGGCGAGGACGTGGTCGCGGGCATCCGCAACACCGTCCCGCTGGCGGAGCTGGAGCGGATCGACGGCAAGTCGTACGACCGGCTGATGCAGATCATGGAGACGCTGGAGAACCACTACAAGGATCTCTGCGACATCGAGTTCACCATCGAGCGCGGCCAGCTGTGGATGCTGCAGACCCGCGTCGGCAAGCGGACCGCCGGCGCCGCGTTCCGCATCGCCACCCAGCTCGTCGACCAGGGCCTGATCGACGAGGCCGAGGCGCTGAAGCGGGTCACCGGGGCCCAGCTCGCGCAGCTGATGTTCCCGCGGTTCGACGAGCAGGCCAAGGTCGAGCAGGTCGCCCGCGGCATCGCCGCCTCCCCGGGCGCGGCGGTCGGCAAGGCGGTCTTCGACTCGTACACCGCCGTCAAGTGGTCCCGCTCGGGCGAGAAGGTCATCCTGGTCCGCCGGGAGACCAACCCCGACGACCTGGACGGCATGATCGCGGCCGAGGGCATCCTGACCTCCCGCGGCGGCAAGACCTCCCACGCGGCCGTGGTCGCCCGCGGCATGGGCAAGACGTGCGTCTGCGGCGCGGAGGACCTGGAGGTCGACACCAAGCGCCGCCGGATGACCGTCCCCGGCGGGCACGTCGTCGAGGAGGGCGACGTGATCTCCATCGACGGCTCCTCGGGCAAGGTGTACCTGGGCGAGGTCCCGGTCGTCCCGTCCCCGGTCGTCGAGTACTTCGAGGGCCGGATGCACCCGGGCGCCGACGACGCGGACGAACTCGTCGAGGCCGTCCACCGGATGATGGCCTTCGCCGACCGCAAGCGCCGCCTGCGGGTGCGCGCCAACGCCGACAACGCCGAGGACGCGCTGCGCGCCCGCCGCTTCGGCGCCCAGGGCATCGGCCTGTGCCGCACCGAGCACATGTTCCTCGGCGACCGCCGTGAGCTGGTGGAGCGACTGATCCTGGCGGACACCCAGGCCGAGCGCGAGGAGTCCCTCAAGCAGCTCCTCCCGCTGCAGAAGCGGGACTTCGTGGAGCTGTTCGAGGCCATGGACGGCCTGCCGGTCACGGTCCGCCTGCTCGACCCGCCGCTGCACGAGTTCCTGCCCGACATCACCGAGCTGTCGGTGCGCGTGGCCCTCGCCGAGTCCCGTCAGGAGCCGCACGAGAACGAGCTGCGCCTGCTCCAGGCCGTGCACCGCCTGCACGAGCAGAACCCGATGCTCGGACTGCGCGGCGTACGCCTCGGACTGGTCGTCCCCGGCCTGTTCACCATGCAGGTCCGCGCCATCGCCGAGGCGGCCGCCGAGCGCAGGGCCGCCAAGGGCGACCCGCGCGCCGAGATCATGATCCCGCTGGTCGGCACCGTCCAGGAGCTGGAGATCGTCCGCGAGGAGGCCGACCAGGTCATCGCCGAGGTCGAGGCGGCGACCGGCACGCAGCTCAAGCTGGCGATCGGCACGATGATCGAGCTGCCGCGCGCCGCGCTGACCGCGGGCCAGATCGCCGAGGCGGCGGAGTTCTTCTCCTTCGGCACGAACGACCTGACCCAGACGGTGTGGGGCTTCAGCCGCGACGACGTCGAGGCGTCGTTCTTCACCGCCTACCTGGAGAAGGGCATCTTCGGGGTGTCGCCCTTCGAGACCATCGACAAGGACGGCGTCGGCTCCCTGGTGAAGTCCGCCGTCGAGGCCGGCCGGGCCACCCGTCCGGACCTCAAGCTCGGCGTCTGCGGCGAGCACGGCGGCGACCCCGAGTCCGTCCACTTCTTCCACGAGGTGGGCCTGGACTACGTCTCCTGCTCCCCCTTCCGGATCCCGGTGGCACGTCTGGAGGCCGGCCGGGCCTCGGTCGAGGCGGAGGGCAGCGACCACCGGTAAAGACCCCGGAGTCCTCGTCGTGGTCCCCGACCCTCATTACCGATTGCGACGAGGACTCCGGTTCACGAAAGAAGCAGGGGCGGCATCCCGTGCGGGGATGCCGCCCCTCTCCTACGTTGGATCTCAGGTGTCCGCCGCCCCTCCGTCACCAGGGAGCCGTCCATGCCCGGCTGGAACACGCACGACATACCCGACCAGAGCGGCCGTACGGCCGTCGTCACCGGGGCCAACAGCGGGCTCGGGCTCGTCACCGCGCGGGAACTGGCGCGCAAGGGTGCCCGGGTGGTGCTGGCGTGCCGGAGCGAGGCGCGGGGGAGTGCGGCTGCCGATCGGGTGACGCGTGAAGTGCCGGACGCGGAGGTCGAGTTCGCGTTGCTGGATCTCGGGGACCTCGCTTCCGTACGGGAGTTCGCGGACGCGTACCCGTACGAGCGGCTCGATCTGCTCGTCGACAACGCCGGGGTGATGGCGCCGCCGTACGGGACGACGGCGGACGGGTTCGAGACCCAGTTCGGGGTCAACCACCTGGGGCACTTCGCCCTCACCGGGCTGCTGCTGCCCAGGCTGCTCGACACGCCGGGCGCCCGCGTCGTGACCGTCTCCAGCATGATGCACGCGCTGGCCAACGTCGATCTGCACGACCTCAACAGCGAGCGTCGCTACCGGCGTTGGATCGCCTACGCCCGTTCCAAGACCGCGAACCTGCTCTTCACGCACGAGCTGGCGCGCAGGCTCGCGGCCACCGGGTCCGACGTGGTCGCGGCCGCCGCCCACCCCGGCTACGCCGCCACCAACCTTCAGACCGCGGGACCCCGGGCGGAGGGCCGCCGGACGGCCGAACGGCTCATGGAGGCCGGCAACCGGGTCCTCGCCCAGCCGGCCGAGGCGGGCGCCCTGCCCACGCTGTACGCGGCCACCGCCCCCGGAGTGCGCCCCGACTCCTTCCACGGCCCGTCCTTCGCCATGTGGCGCGGCGCCCCGGCCCCGTCCTGGCGGGCGCCCTGGACCCTCGACGACAGGGGCGGCCGGCTGCTCTGGGAGACGTCCGAGCGGCTCACCGGGGTGTCGTACGACGCCCTGAAGGACTGAGGCGTCCTGAGGGACTGAGACGCTCCGAGGGGTCGAGGCGTCCTGAGGGACTGAGACGCTCCGAGGAGTCGAGGCGTCCTGGAGGACTGAGCCGGCCGCACCTCACATGACCCTCGGACCTCAAAAGACCCTCAGATACGTGGACCGCGCACGGATCCCTGCCTAGGGTCGCGATCATGCCCGACATATCGCTGACCGTGGTCGTCCTCCTGTGCCTCGCCGCGTTCGCGGCCGGGTGGATCGACGCCGTGGTCGGCGGGGGCGGGCTCCTGCTGCTGCCCGCGCTGCTGCTGGGACTGCCCGGCGGCACCTCGGCCGCGGCCGCGCTCGGCACCAACAAGGCGGTCGCCATCGTCGGCACCACCGGCGCGGCCGTGACCTACGTCCGCCGGGCGCCCGTGGACGTCCGCACCGCCGTCCGCATCGGGCTGGCCGCGCTCGCCGGGTCCTCCGCCGGCGCGTTCTTCGCGGCAGGGATGAGCACCGAGGTGCTCAAGCCGGTGATCATGGTGGTGCTGCTCGGGGTGGGAACCTTCGTGATCCTGCGTCCCTCGTTCGGCACCGCCCCGGCGCCCGGGCCGGCCACCCGCCGCCGGATCCTCGCGGCGATCGGCCTCGCGGGCCTCGGCATCGGCTTCTACGACGGCCTCATCGGCCCCGGCACCGGCACGTTCCTCGTCCTGGCGCTGACCGCCGTACTCCACCTGGACCTGGTGACCGCCTCCGCCACCGCCAAGATCGTCAACTGCTGCACCAACGCGGGCGCCCTGGCCACCTTCGCCTGGCAGGGCGCGATCCTGTGGCAACTGGCGGCCGTCCTGGCGGTGTTCAACCTGGCGGGCGGCGCCCTGGGCGCGCACACCGCGCTGAAGAAGGGCAGCGGCTTCGTCCGGATCGTGCTGCTGACGGTGGTGTTCGCGCTGGTGGCGAACATGGCCTACCAGCAGTGGGTGGCCTAGTGCCGCGGCAGGCAACGTTCGCCCGTAAAGGGCCGGGCGACGCGACGGGGCAAGCGTTGCCCGTCGGGGCACTGGCCGGCGCATGGCGCCGGGCTCAGCGGCTGCCGGTCAGGTGGGCGAAGACGACCACGTTGCCCTGGTAGCCGGTGGTTCTCGAGTAGCCGCCGCCGCAGGTGATGACGCGCAGTTCCGGGCGCTTGGCGGCGCCGTAGACCTTCTCGTCGGGGAAGTCCTTGGCCTCGTAGACCTCGATGGCGTCCACGGTGAAGACGGCGACCCCGCCGTCGCGGCGGTCCACCTCGATGGTGCTGCCCTTCTTCAGGGCGCCGAGGGTGTAGAAGACGGCCGGCCCCTGGGCGTTGTCGACATGGCCGGCGACGATCGCGGTGCCCCGCTCGCCGGGGGTGGTGCCGGCCTCGTACCAGCCGGCCAGGTTCTTGTTGTCGGCGGGAGGGGCGTTGAGGCTGCCGGACTTCGTCAGACCGAGGCCGGTCAGGGGGGCGTCGATCCGGATGGAGGGGATGCGTATGCGCAGGGGCGGGGACGGCGGCAGCGCGGGGGCGGCGCGGGCTTCCTCACCGGGGTCGAGCATGCCCTCCGCCGCACCGGGCTGGGGCGGGGCGTGCGTCTCGGCGCCGCTGTGCAGCAACCAGGCGCCGGAGCAGAAGGCGACCACGGTGACGGTCGCTATCGCGGCGTTACCTATGTGCATACGGACGACCCCTCTCGGAACCCCGCGGGATTCCTTCCGGCCCCCCTTTCGGCCCCTCTGGGACCCCTCCCGGACTCGGTGCCCCGCACCCCCCTCCGGGCCGCGAGGGGCGTCGCACCCGGAAGGGGGCGGGGACATGCGGTACCGGCGGACGGACAGCGGAGGGTGTCCGTCAGATCCCGTCGCCTCTCGCCCGGCGATGCAGGAGCCAGGTACCGCCCGCGGCGGCGACGGCGAGAGCCGCCACACCGGCCGCGGTCTTCACGGGGTCGCGGTCCTGTGCGCCGCCGACCCCTGTCTTCATGCTTCCCCGGGGTTCCACCTGTTCCTGCGCGGCCATCAGCGTCACGACCAGGTCGCCCCTCACCTCCTGGTCGCCCTCGGCGCACTGCGCGACGATCTCGTACGTCCCCGGCTGCGCGCTCTCCGGAACGCGGAACCGCCCGACCGCCTCGCCCGCGCGCGCGCTGGGCGCCAGCGTGAAGGGACCCGCGCCGACCGCGCTGGCGTCACCCGCCGCGGAGGCCTTCTTGCCGCACCCCGTGGTGTTCACCGTGACCTGACCGCCCGGCTGGACCGAGTACGGATTCACCTCCAGGCTGCCGCCGGCCGCAGCGTACGCGGGCGCGGTCAGACCGCCCACGGCGGCCACGGTGAGCACGGCCCCGGCCATGGCCCTGGCCGGCCGGCGGGCGATACGTCGCATCGGTGCTCCTCCGGACTCTGCGGTGGGGCCACGGCCCGCGACACCCGCGTGTGCCGCCGTCGGCCGTGCCCCTGTCCTGACGAGGTAAGTGGCCCGGCGCCGCTCCCGCTTGCTGAAGGTCTGTCAGAAATGCGACGAACGGGTGGCCGGACCACCCGCCCCGGACCGTCCCACGGTCGGCATCTCCGCAGGTCAGGGCCGACTTACTGAGGGCACGTCGGAGACCACCCGGAAGGGCGCGGGGCGTGAGGGTGAACGGGTGCCGCCCAAGGGCGTCGTGACCCCCTGACTCCCAGCGCCACGGGCAGGGTCCCCGAGTCGCCGCGTCGGGCGGTCTACGCTGCCACCGTTGCCCATGACGTTCGACGGCCGAGCGCCCCGGGAGTAAGCCTCGAAGCGTCTCCGGGTACCCGGTCGCTCCGGCCGCCCGAGGAAGGGACGATGCGATGGATCCTGATATCCGGACCAGGGCCGCGATCGAGGAACACTGGCGGGCGTCGGAACGTGGGGACACCGAAGCCGAGCACGCCATCTACGCCGCGGACGCGATCCTCGACTACCCCCAGTCAGGTGAACGATTCCGGGGCCGCGCGACGATCTCGGCGCAACGTGGCGGGCACCCCGCGAGTCGGCACTTCACCGTCCACCGGATCTCCGGCAGCGGGGCTCTGTGGGTGAGCGAGTGTGTCATCACCTACGACGGGGTGCCCACCTACTCGGTGAGCATCATGGAGTTCGCCCACGGACAGGTCGCGCACGAGACGCAGTACTTCGCGGACGCCTTCGGCGCACCCGACTGGCGGACGGCACTCGCGGAGCCGATGCCGGGCAGGAACATCACCAGGGCCTGACCGACTCCGGACAGGCCCTGACGCCCGTCCGCCTGGGGGGCACCCGGCTGCGGCCGCCCCGGCCCGGAAGGCGAGGGCGGCCGTAACGGTTGGGGACGGGGCGGTCAGTTCACGTTGGTCGCGGTCCAGGCCGCTGCCACCGCGTTGTACTCGGCGCTGCCGGCGCCGTAGAGGTCCTTGGCGGCGTTCAGGGTCGCCGTCCTCGCGCCCGCGTACTTCGTGGAGGACGTCATGTAGACCGTCAGGGCCCGGTACCAGATCTTGCCGAGCTTGTCGCGGCCGATGCCCGTCACCGTGGAGTTGTCGCAGGTGGGGGAGTCGTAGGCGACGCCGTTGACGGTCCGGGTGCCGCTGCCCTCGGCGAGCAGGTAGGCGAAGTGGTTGGCGACGCCGGAGGAGTAGTGGACGTCGAGGTTGCCCACCGAACTGCTCCAGCAGTCGGCCGAACTGCCGTCCTTGGAGGGCTTGTCCATGTAGCGCAGGGCCGACTTGCCGAAGCCGGAGCGGACGATCTTCTCGCCGATCAGGTAGTCCCCGGGGTCCGAGGGGTTGTCGGCGTACCACTCCACCAGCGTGCCCAGGATGTCGGAGGTGGCCTCGTTCAGACCGCCGGACTCGCCCGAGTACGTCAGTGCCGCCGTCTTCGACGTCACGCCGTGGCTCATCTCGTGGCCGGCCACGTCGAGGGCGACCAGCGGGCCGAACGTGGTGCCGTCACCGTCGCCGTACGTCATGCAGAAGCAACTGTCGTCCCAGAAGGCGTTGTTGTAGTTGCTGCCGTAGTGGACGCGGTTGTACGAGCCCTTGCCGTCGCCCGCGATGCCGCTGCGGCCGTGGACGTTCTTGTAGTAGTCCCAGGTCTCGTTGGTGCCGTACTGCGCGTCGACCGCCGCCGTCGCGCGGTCCGCGGTCGTGCCCGTGCCCCAGTGGTTGTCGGCGTCCGTGAACAGCGTGGCGGGGGCGCGCTGGAAGCAGATGCCGAAGAAGCACAGGTCGGTCTTGTTCTCCGCGTCGCCCGTGTACGTGTTGCCCCGCGTCGGGTCCTTGAGCTGGTACGTCGAGCCCGAGAGCGTGGTCTCCAGGGACACCGTTCCGCTGTAGAGCGACTGGCCGTCGCCCGTCGCCGTCTCGATGCTGTCCCAGGCGTCGATCTGCGCGCCCGTGCGGGCGTCGGTCAGCACCGTACGGGCCACCGGGTTGCCGAGCGTGTCCAGCCCGACCGCGTTGGTGCGCCAGGCCAGGCGTGGGGCGCCGTGCAGGGCGTCGACGATCAACTCCGGCTTGGCCTTGACCTGTTGCAGCTTCGTGCTCAGGTTCTCCGCGCGCAGCGCGTTCACCGCGAGGTCGGCCGCCTTCGGGGCGGAGAGCCGGGGCGTGGTGCTCGCGAGGGAAACCGTGCCCTTCGAGGCCCGGTTGGCGCCGCGGTAGCTTCCGTCCGCAGCCAGATGAACGATGAAGTCACCGCCCAGTACGGGAAGTTGGTGGTATGTGCGGTCGTAGCGGACGTGCTGCGCGCCGTTCTTGTCGACGATCACGTCCCGTACGGTGGTGGCCTCGACGGAGGTGAGGCCCAGGGCCGTGGAGTGGTTCACGAGCGCCGACGCGGCGTTGTGGATCGCGGCGGCCCGGTCGGGTCTGCCCTCCGCGTGCGCGGCGGGGGAGAGGGCGGCGGCCAGCAGGGTGGCGGTGGTGGCGGCCACGCCTGCCGTGGCAAGGCGGGAAGCTCGGATGTGCCGTGTCCGACTCATCGGTCTCCTTGAGCGCGGGCGCCCCGGGGGGCGCTTGGGGGTTGCGCTGGCGTTGCCCAGAGATTTAAGTGCTCATGACATGTCATGTCCATAGCGTCCACAGGATGGGTGTGCAGGGGGAGAGAATCGTTTCCGTGACGACTTCGACTGCTCCGACGCCGCCGCCCGCAGCGCTTCCGTTCTTCGTCTACGGCACCCTGCGCCCCGGCGAGGGCAACCACGGCCTGTTCCTGCGCGGCCGCACCCACTCCGAGGAGCCCGCCCGGCTGTCCGGCGTGGTGCTCTACGACGGACCCGGCTATCCCTACGCCGTGGAGGAGCCCGGCGGGCTGGTGCGGGGCGACCTCGTGGCTGCCCGGCCGGACGAGTACGGCGAGGTGCTCACCGCACTGGACCGGCTGGAGGGATACGTGGCCGGCGACCCGCGCAGCCTCTACGAGCGCATCGAGCGCGAGGTGGTCCGCGAGACCGACGGCGCGACCGTACGCGCCTGGGTCTACGTCGCCGGACCGTCCGTCACCCGGCAACTGCGCACCGAGGGCGCGCGCATCGAGGGCGGGGACTGGCGAACGCGGCACGCGCGGCACCGGGTCTGACGGGCGGCGACGCGGCCGGGGGCCGAGTCGGCGACCTTCCGGCCGCGAAGACCGCCTGCCGTGGGCAGGAGCACGGCGTGCGGGAAGTCCGTCTCGGCGCCGGCCGGCACGCGCTCGGTCCTGCCGCGTCCGCCCGCCCTGCCGCGGGCCCTACCCGGCGTCGGCCAGGGCCCTGGCCACCCCGTGCTCCGTGCGGCCCAGGAACTTCGGGTCCGGCTGAAACACCGCTTCCAGGGCCGCCTTGCCGGCCGCGAACACCTCGCGGGTGCCGCCGTAGTACCAGGTGACGTCGTGCTTGGCGTCGACGCCGACACCGTAGGAGTCGATGCCCGCCGCGTCGCACAGGGCGACCGCGCGCCGGACGTGGAACCCCTGGGTGACCAGGACCGCCCGGTCGACGCCGAAGATCTTCTTCGCGCGGACGCAGGAGCTCCAGGTGTCGAAGCCGGCGTAGTCGCTCACGATCCGGATACCGGGCACGCCCCGCCTGGTCAGATAGGCGCGCATCGCGTCCGGCTCGTCGTAGTCCTCGCGGCTGTTGTCGCCGGTCACCAGGAGCACCTTGACCCGGCCCTCGTGGTACAGCTTCGCCGCCGCGTCCAGCCGGTGCGCCAGGTACGGCGACGGTTCCCCGTCCCACAGGCCCGCGCCGAAGACCACGGCCACGTCGGTGCGCGGCGCGTCCGCCGTGGTGCGCAGCCGGTCGCCGGCCACGACGTACATCCAGGTCGCCGGGAGCAGGGCCAGCACGCACCCGGCCATCACCGCCCGCACCAGCAGCCGCCGCCCGGCACGGGTGCGCGGCAGGCGCGGACGTGTCCACGACGGTCGGCGCGGCATGTGCGGCGTATTTGTCAGGCGCATCGGTCAGTCCCCTCCCCAGACGGCCCCACGGCCCTCGATCAGCAAGGACGCGGCGCACGCCACCCCGGTTCACCCGCCCCTGCCCCATTCTCGTGAAGGCGGACACGGCGGACACGGCACGGAGTCCGGGCAGGGCCCCGCGCCCGCCACGGCCCGGCGGGGCGGGACACGCACACCGTCGCGGACCGGAGGCGGACGGTGACATCCCGATTGTCGGTACCTGCGCTTACTGTCGAATCATGGAAGGGACCGCATCCGAAGCAGCCCGGCCGCGCGAGCACGCCCCCCGGCCGCCCGAGAACCACGTGCCGCCCGCCGGCTACGAGGCACCGGCCGTCGAGCGCTGGGCCGCCGAGCCGGACAAGCGGCCGGGGCGTACCGCCTTCCAGCGCGACCGCGCGCGCGTACTGCACTCCGCGGCCCTCAGACGGCTGGCCGGCAAGACCCAGGTGGTCACGCCCGGCGAACGCCCCCAAGTCCTCGGCCTCGCTCGAACAGGGGGGACCCCCATCCATGCCTGGGACGCCAGCCCCCGCACCCGGCTCACCCACTCGCTCGAATGCGCCCAGGTCGGCCGTGAGCTGGGCGCCGCCCTCGGCTGCGACCCCGACCTGGTGGAGGCGGCCTGCCTCTCCCACGACCTGGGCCACCCGCCCTTCGGGCACAACGGCGAACAGGCGCTGAACGAGTTCGCGCGGGACTGCGGCGGTTTCGAGGGCAACGCCCAGTCCCTGCGCCTGCTCACCCGCATCGAACCCAAGCGGTTCGTCGTCGACGCCGCCACGGACGAACTCGTCAGCGTCGGTCTCAACCTCACCCGCGCCGCCCTCGACGCCGCCACCAAGTACCCCTGGCCGCGCGGCGCCCACCCCACCGACCCGGCCTCGCCCAAGTTCGGTGTCTACGAGGACGACAGGCCGGTCTTCGACTGGGTGCGCAAGGACGCGCCCGGCACCCGCACCTGCTTCGAGGCCCAGGTCATGGACTGGGCGGACGACGTGGCGTACTCGGTGCACGACGTGGAGGACGGGCTGCACGCCGGCCACATCGACCCGGGCTGCCTGCACGCCGAACCCGAGCGGCAGGAGGTGTTCGCGGTCGCCGTCGGCCGCTACGTCCCGGCCGGCACCGACCCCGAGGAACTCGCCGAGGCCCTCGACCGCCTCCTGGACCAGGAGTGGTGGCCGCACGGATACGACGGGTCGGCCGTCGCCCAGGCCCGGCTGAAGGACGCCACCAGCCAGCTCATCGGCCGCTTCTGCCTGGCCGCCGAGGGTGCCACCCGGCAGGCGTACGGCAGCGGCGGTCTCACGCGCTACGGCGCGGAGCTCGTCGTCCCCCGGACCACCCGAATGGAGTGCGCGGTCCTCAAGGCCGTCGCCGACCGGTATGTCATGCAGCGCGCCGAGCAGGAGCGGCTGCGCGCCGACCAGCGGATCGTGGTCGCCGAGCTGGCCGAGGCGCTGACCGCCCGCGCCCCCTACGGCCTCGACCCCCAGTTCCGCGCCCTGTTCGGCCAGGCCGCCGACGACCGTGCGCGCAAGCGCGTGCTCGTCGACCAGATCGCCTCCCTCACCGACGCCTCGGCCCTTTCGCTTCACGCGCGTCTGAGAGGGCACGCATGACTTCGAGGGAGCGCGCATGACATTGACAGCACGTTTACGGACACCCGTGGTACGGGTGGGACCCGAGTGAACCCAGTGGCCCCGACCGGGCCCCCAGGTGACCCTCCGTGGCCTGATCGGGCCACTCCCTCTTCCCGCACCACGCTCCGTGCGGGACGCTCCCATGTGGCGGCACCCTTACGAGGAGGCATCAAGTGGTCGACGCGGATCAGACATTCGTCATCGTCGGAGGAGGTCTGGCCGGCGCGAAGGCGGCCGAGACCCTGCGCGCGGAGGGCTTCAGCGGCCGCGTGATCCTCGTGTGCGACGAGCGCGACCACCCCTACGAGCGGCCGCCGCTGTCCAAGGGCTACCTGCTCGGCAAGGAGGAGCGCGACAGCGTCTTCGTGCACGAGCCCGCCTGGTACGCGCAGAACGACATCGAGCTGCACCTCGGCCAGACGGTCGTCGCGATCGACCGAGCCGCCAGGACCGTCCACTACGGGGACGACGGCACCCATGTGCGCTACGACAAGCTGCTGCTGGCCACCGGCGCCGAACCGCGCCGCCTGGACATCCCCGGCACCGACCTCGCCGGCGTCCACCACCTGCGCCGCCTCGCCCACGCCGAGCGCCTGAAGCACGTCCTGACCCACCTGGGCCGGAACAACGGCCACCTCGTGATCGCGGGCGGCGGCTGGATCGGCCTGGAGGTCGCGGCGGCGGCCCGCGAGTACGGCGCGGAGGTCACCGTCGTTCAGACGGCCGCCACCCCGCTGCACAGCGCGCTCGGCCCCGAGCTCGGCCAGCTCTTCGCCGATCTGCACCGCGAGCACGGCGTCCGCTTCCACTTCGGCGCTCGGCTCACCGAGATCGTCGGGCAGGACGGCATGGTGCTCGCCGTGCGGACCGACGACGGCGAGGAGCACCCCTGCCACGACGTACTCGCCGCGATCGGCGCCGCGCCGCGCGTCGCGCTGGCGGAGTCGGCGGGCCTGGAGCTGGCCGACCGCGCCCACGGCGGCGGCATCAAGGTGGACGAGCGGCTGCGCACGTCCGACCCGGACATCTACGCGGCCGGCGACGTGGCCTCCTTCCCGCACGGGCTGTTCGACACCCGGCTGCGGGTGGAGCACTGGGCCAACGCGCTGAACGGCGGTCCGGCCGCGGCCCGCGCGATGCTCGGCCAGGAGGTCCTCTACGACCGCGTGCCCTACTTCTTCACCGACCAGTACGACCTGGGCATGGAGTACAGCGGCTGGGCGCCCCCCGGCTCCTACGACGAGGTGGTGATCCGCGGGGACGCCGGAAAGCGCGAGTTCATCGCGTTCTGGGTGAAGGAGGGCCGCGTCCTGGCCGGGATGAACGTCAACGTGTGGGACGTCACGGACCCGATCCAGCACCTGATCCGTACCAGGGCGCGGGTGGACACGGAGGCGCTCGCGGACCCGCACGTGCCGCTGGAGAGCCTGACCCCGTAGCCGAGCGGGAGCCTCGCCGGACCACCGTAGACTTCTGGCGTGGCAGGACGGATCAACGACGAGGACGTGAAGGCGGTACGGGACGCGGTCCCGATCGACGCCGTGGTGTCCGAGTACCTCCAGCTGCGGAACGCGGGCGGGGGCAACCTCAAGGGCCTGTGCCCGTTCCACGACGAGAAGTCGCCGTCCTTCCAGGTCAGCCCGAGCAAGGGACTCTTCCACTGCTTCGGCTGCCAGGAGGGCGGCGACACCATCGCGTTCGTGATGAAGATCGACCACCTCTCCTTCTCGGAGACGGTCGAGCGGCTGGCCGCCCAGGCCGGCATCACCCTGCGCTACGAGGAGGGCGGGTACAACCCCGCCCACCAGCGCGGCGAGCGCATCCGCCTGGTGGAGGCGCACAAGCTGGCCGCCGACTGGTACGCCGAACAGCTCGCGAACTCCGCCGAGGCCGAGACCGGCCGGGTCTTCCTCGCCGAACGCGGCTTCGACCAGGGCGCCGCCGTCCACTTCGGCGTCGGCTACAGCCCCCAGGGCTGGGACCACCTCACGCGCTTTCTGCGCGGCAAGGGCTTCACCGACAAGGAGCTGATCCTCTCCGGCCTCGCCCAGGAGGGCCGCCGCGGCCCCATCGACCGCTTCCGGGGCCGGCTGATGTGGCCGATCCGCGACATCGGCGGCGACGTGGTGGGCTTCGGCGCGCGCAAGCTGTACGAGGCGGACAACGGACCGAAGTACCTCAACACCCCCGACACGGCGATCTACAAGAAGTCCCAGGTGCTGTACGGGATCGACCTGGCGAAGAAGGAGATCGCGAAGACCTCCCGCGCCGTGGTGGTCGAGGGCTACACCGACGTCATGGCCTGCCACCTGGCCGGCGTGCCCATCGCCATCGCCACCTGCGGCACGGCGTTCGGCGGCGACCACATCAAGATCCTGCGTCGGCTGCTGATGGACAACGGCTCGGCGCGTGTGATCTTCACCTTCGACGGCGACGCGGCGGGACAGAAGGCGGCCCTGCGGGCCTTCGAGGACGACCAGAAGTTCGCCGCCGAGACCTACATCGCCATCGCCCCGGACGGCATGGACCCCTGCGACCTGCGCCTGGCCAAGGGCGACGAGGCGGTCGCCGACCTGGTCGAACCGCGCACCCCGCTCTTCGAGTTCGCGCTGCGCCAGATCGTGGCCCGCTACGACCTCGACACCCCGGCCGGCCGCGCCGCCGCCCTGGACGAGGCCGCGCCGGTCGTCGCCCGGATCAAGAACAGCGGCGCCCAGCACGAGGTCGCGGTGCAGCTCGCCGGACTGCTCGGCATCCTCGACACCCAGTTCGTGGTCAAGCGGGTGGCCCAGCTGGCCCGCTGGGCACGCGAGCGCGGCGGCCGCGGCCCGGCGCCGGACCAGCGGCAGCGGGGCCAGCAGCAGGAGTACGCGCCGACGCGTCCCGCGTCCCGGGGCCCGGCGCTCAACCTGCGCAACCCGGTCTTCGCCACCGAGCGTGAACTGCTCAAACTCGCCCTGCAACGCCCGGAGCTGGTCTCACCGGCCTTCGACGCCTACGGCGTGGACGAGTTCACCGCCCCGCCCTACGCCGCCGTACGCCAGGCGGTCCTGGACGCGGGCGGCGCCGAGTACGGCGTGGGCGACCCGCAGGAGTACCTGGCCCGCGTCCGCGAGGCCGCCCCGGACGACACGGTCCGCGCGATGGTCACCGAGCTGGCGGTGGAGGCGATCCTGCTCCGCCGGGAGGTCGACGACGCCTACGCGGGTGCCCAGCTGGTGACGGTCCGCCGCCGTGCGGTCGAACGCCGCATCCGCGACCTCCAGAGCACGGTCGCCCGCCTCGGCACCGGCGGCGACCCCGCCCAACTGGCCTCCACTCAGAACGAGTTGTGGATCCTCCAGCAGTACGACCAGGCTCTGCGGGAGCGCGGCACGGCGGCGCTGTGAGCGCCGGCCCGAACGTCGGACGATCCGAGTAACCGGCCGGTCACGGACCGGACGCAAAAAGTCATCGCACGCCCCTCGTGGCGGCGATGTGTCGTACCCCACACTGGGTCCGGTTGCCTGAGTCCTCGGAGCGCTTCGCCCCCACGGGTCCCACACCTGAGCGGCTGTGCTCCTCGCGTACGGGACGGACGGTGGCGAGGCCGCCGACTCCGCCCGCCTAGTACCGCTGCCGCACACCTCAGCAGCGATCATCCTGGAGGTCGCCCCCGTGCAGACCCAGACCCTCACCCAGACCGACATCGCCACCGGCCCGGGCCTCACCGGACCGGACCCGGACATGGGGGAGGCCGACGTCGTCCCGGCCGTACCCCCGCAGGGCCGGGGCGCGCACCACCCCGAGGTGGAGCCGGAGGCCCCGTCCGAGGTTCCCGAGCCGGTTCCCGCCCGCACCGAGAGCGGCAGTCCCTCCTCCGACCTGTTCCGCCAGTACCTCCGGGAGATCGGCCGGATCCCGCTGCTCACCGCGGCCGAGGAGGTCGAACTGGCCCGGCGTGTGGAGGCCGGCCTGTTCGCGGAGGAGAAGCTGACCACCACCCCGGACCTGGACAGCCGGCTCGCTCTGGACCTGGACCGGATCGTCGTCCTCGGCCGGATGGCCAAGCGCCGGCTCATCGAGGCCAACCTGCGGCTCGTGGTGTCCGTGGCGAAGCGGTACGTCGGCCGGGGGCTCACCATGCTCGACCTCGTGCAGGAGGGCAACCTCGGGCTCATCCGGGCCGTGGAGAAGTTCGACTACGCCCGCGGCTACAAGTTCTCCACCTACGCCACCTGGTGGATCCGCCAGGCCATGTCCCGCGCCCTGGCCGACCAGGCCCGCACCATCCGCGTGCCCGTGCACGTCGTCGAACTCATCAACCGGGTCATACGGGTGCAGCGGCGGATGCTCCAGGAGCGGGGCTACGAGCCGGCCCCCGAGGAGGTCGCCGCCCACCTCGACCTGCCGCCCGAGCGGGTGAGCGAGGTCCTGCGGCTCGCCCAGGAGCCGGTCTCCCTGCACGCCCCGGTCGGCGAGGAGGACGAGGTCGCCCTCGGTGACCTGATCGAGGACGGCGACGCCGCCTCGCCCGTGGAGTCGGCGGCGTTCCTGCTGCTGCGCGAGCACCTGGAGGCCGTGCTGTCCACGCTGGGGGAGCGCGAGCGCAAGGTCGTGCAGCTGCGGTACGGGCTCGTCGACGGGCGCCCGCGCACGCTGGAGGAGATAGGGCGCCTCTTCGGCGTGACGCGGGAGCGGATCCGCCAGATCGAGTCCAAGACCCTCAACAAGCTGCGCGACCACGCCTTCGCCGACCAGCTCCGCGGCTACCTGGACTGACCTGGGGCTGCTCACCGCGGGCGAGCGGCCCCGGCAAAAAACACCGACGGTCAGTCCACCTCGGCGACCGCCTGCGCGAACTGCGCCTTGTACAGACGCGCGTACGCCCCCTCGGCGGCCAGCAGCTCGTCGTGGGCGCCCTGCTCGACGATGGAGCCGTTCTCCATGACGAGGATCGTGTCCGCGTCCCGGATCGTGGAGAGCCGGTGCGCGATGACGAACGACGTCCTGCCGTGCTGGAGTTTGGCCATCGCCTTCTGGATCAGCACCTCGGTACGGGTGTCGACCGAGCTGGTCGCCTCGTCCAGGACGAGGATCACCGGGTCGGACAGGAACGCCCGCGCGATGGTGATGAGCTGCTTCTCACCGGCGCTCACCCCGGAGCCCTCGTCGTCGATCACGGTGTCGTAGCCGTCGGGCAGCGTACGGACGAACCGGTCGGCGTGCGCGGCCCGCGCCGCCTCCTCTATCTCGCCGCGGGTGACCTCGCGGGAGGCGCCGTAGGCGATGTTCTCCGCGATGGTGCCGCCGAACAGCCAGGTGTCCTGGAGCACCATGCCGATCCCGGACCGCAGTTCGTCACGCGACATCTTCCCGATGTCGATGCCGTCGAGCGTGATGCGCCCGCCGGTGACGTCGTAGAACCGCATGAGCAGGTTGACCAGCGTGGTCTTGCCCGCGCCGGTCGGGCCGACGATCGCCACCGTGTGGCCCGGCTCCACCGTCAGCGACAGGTCCTCGATGAGCGGCTTGTCGGGGTCGTAGCGGAACGACACGTGCTCCAGCGCGACCCGCCCGCGCAGCTCCTGAGGCCGCACGCCCGGCACCGGATCCGCCGTCTGCTCCTCGGCGTCCAGCAGTTCGAAGACGCGCTCGGCCGAGGCGACGCCGGACTGCACCAGGTTCGCCATCGACGCCACCTGGGTCAGCGGCATCGAGAACTGCCGCGAGTACTGGATGAAGGCCTGCACGTCACCGATGGACAGCGTGCCCGACGCGACCCGGAGACCGCCGACGACGGCCACCAGCACGTAGTTGATGTTCGAGACGAACATCATCAGCGGCTGCATGACGCCGCTGTTGAACTGCGCCTTGAACCCGGCCTCGTACAGCGCCTCGTTCTGCTCGGCGAACTGCTTCGCCGACTCCTCCTGCCGCCCGAACACCTTCACCAGGGTGTGCCCGGTGTACATCTCCTCGATGTGCGCGTTGAGCTGGCCCGTCGAGCGCCACTGCTGCACGAAGTGCGGCTGCGACCGCTTGCCCACGCGCGTGGCGACGACGAACGACAGCGGCACGGTCACCAGCGCGACCAGCGCGAGGATCCAGGAGACGTAGAACATCATGACGAGCACGCCGATGATGGTCAGCACCGAGTTGATCAGCTGGCCCATCGACTGGTTCAGGGTCTGCCCGATGTTGTCGATGTCGTTGGTGGCGCGGGAGAGCACCTCGCCGCGCTGGCGCTTGTCGAAGTACGACAGCGGCAGCCGCGACAGCTTCGTCTGCACGTCCTCGCGCATCCGGAACATGGTCCGGTTCACCGAACGGTTCACCAGCCGGGTCGCCACCGCCATCAGCAGGCCGGCCACCAGGAACGTACCCAGCGCGAACAGCAGGACCTCGCCGACGGCACCGAAGTCGATGCCCTTGCCCGGCGTGAAGTCGGCGCTCTTCAGCATGTCGGCGATCGAGCCCTCGCCGCGCTCCCGCATGGAGGCGAGGACCTCGTCCTTGGTCGCCCCGGCCGGCATCTGCCGGCCGACGATCCCCGCGAAGACCAGGTCGGTGGCCTTGCCGAGGATCTTCGGCCCGATCACGCTGAGCGTGACGCTCACGACCACGCACAGCACCAGGGCGGCGATCGTGATCCGTTCGGGTCTGAACTGGGTGATGAGCCGCTTGCCCGACGTCTTGAAGTCCATCGAGCGGTTGTCGGGCCCGGCCCCGGACATCATCCGCCCCATCGGCCCGGCCATCAGGCAGCCTCCGCTTCCGTCAGCTGGGAGAGCACGATCTCCCGGTAGGTCTCGTTGTCCGCCATCAGTTCGCGGTGGCGGCCGGTGCCGACGACCCGTCCCTCGTCCAGGACGACGATCCGGTCGGCGTCGCGGATGGTCGCCACGCGCTGGGCGACGATGACGACGGTCGCCTCGGAGGTCTCGTGCCCCAGCGCCGCCCGCAGGGCCGCGTCGGTGGCGTAGTCGAGGGCCGAGAAGGAGTCGTCGAAGAGGTAGATCTCCGGGCGCTGCACCAGGGTGCGGGCGATGGCCAGGCGCTGGCGCTGGCCGCCGGAGACGTTGGTGCCGCCCTGGGCGATCGGCGCGTCCAGGCCGCCCTCCAGCTTGCTGACGAAGTCCTTGGCCTGCGCCACCTCCAGCGCGTGCCACAGCTCCTCGTCGGTGGCGTCCGGGTTGCCGTAGCGCAGGTTGGTCGCCACCGTGCCCGCGAACAGGTACGGCTTCTGCGGCACCAGGCCGACCGTCCTGGCGAGCAGCTCCGGCTCCACGGTGCGTACGTCCACGCCGTCGACGAGGACCTCCCCGTCGGTCGCGTCGAACAGCCGGGGCACCAGGCCGAGCAGGGTGGACTTGCCGCTGCCGGTCGAGCCGATGACGGCGGTCACCTCGCCGGGGCGGGCGAGCAGGTCGACGGTCTTCAGGACGGGCTCCTCCGCGCCCGGGTAGCGGAAGCCGGCGCCGCGGATCTCCAGATGGCCGTGGCGGCGCAGCTCGGTCACGGGCGCGACGGGCGGCACGACGCTGGACTCGGTGTCCAGCACCTCCTGGATGCGCTCGGCGCACACCTCCGCGCGCGGCACCATCATGAACATGAAGGTGGCCATCATCACGGACATCACGATCTGCATCAGATAGGCGAGGAACGCGGTCAGGTCGCCGATCTGCATCCCACCGCTGTCGATGCGGTGGGCGCCGAACCACACCACTGCGATGGACGACAGGTTCACCACCGTCATCACGATCGGGAACATCAGCGCGAGCAGCCGACCGGTGGCCAGCGACATCTCCGTCAGGTCCCCGTTGGCCCCGCGGAAGCGGTCCTTCTCGTACTCGTCGCGGACGAAGGCGCGGATCACGCGGTTGCCGGTGATCTGCTCGCGCAGCACCCGGTTCACGGTGTCCAGGCGGGTCTGCATGGACCGGAACAGCGGACGCAGCCGGCGCACGATCAGGGTCACGCTGATGCCGAGCACGGGGACGACGGCGACCAGCACCGCGGACAGCGGCACGTCCAGGCCGAGGGCCAGGACGACACCGCCCACACACATGATGGGCGCCGACACCATCAGGGTGAACGTCATCAGGGCCAGCATCTGGACCTGCTGCACGTCGTTCGTCGTCCGGGTGATGAGGGAGGGCGCCCCGAAGCCGCCGACCTCGCGGGCCGAGAAGGACTGCACACGGTCGAACACGGCCGCCCGTACGTCCCGGCCGAGCGCCGAGGCGGTGCGGGCGCCGTAGTAGACGGCACCGATGTTGCAGACCACCTGCGCAAGCGAGATGCCGATCATCACGGCGCCGAACGTCAGGATGTAGCCGGTGTCACCCTTCACCACACCGTTGTCGATGATGTGGGCGTTCAGGGTGGGCAGGTAGAGCGTGGCGCAGGTCTGCAGGAACTGCAGCAGCACCAGAAGGGCTATGGGTTTCTTGTAGGGCCTGAGATAGGTCCGCAGGAGTCGTATGAGCACGCTGGGTCTCTCGGAGTCGGCGGTGGGGGCAGTCGATGTCCCCTGGCACCTATCGTCGAACACTCCACCCGCGTTACCTCAACCGATTAACCCGACCGCGGGTCAACGACCGAGGCCGGGTCGTCCCTTGACCTCACGTCGTCGGACCCGCCGCACGAGTGAACCGTTATGTCCCAAACGCCCCCGTAAGGATGCTTGTTGGGGGCGATATGGCCGACCCTTATATCCGACAAGCCGGAAAAGACTTATGCGGACAAAAGGGCTCGTGAGGACGGTCGTCACCCCAGGAAGGCCCCCGGGTGAACCTGCTCACGCACCGACACGTACTGCTGGCGCACCGCCTGGCCCACCGCCAGATCCTCGCCGGGCTCCAGGATCTGGGCCACCGCGCCCTGCCAGGCCGGCGGGGTGCGCGGGTCCAGGGTGCCCTGGGAGGCGCCGAGCGCCCAGGCGGCCTGCCGGGCGGCGCCGATCGCGGCGTAGTCGGCCGGCTGCGGCACGACGACCTGCGCGCCGAACACCGAGGGCGCGACGGCCTGTACGGCGGGCAGTTCCGCGGCGGGGCCGAGCAGGAAGACGCGGCGCACCTCCACGCCCCGGCCGCGCAGCACGTCGAGCGCGTCCGCGAGCCCGCACAGCATGCCCTCGAACGCGGCCCGTGCCACATGCTCCGGCTTCATCGACTCGCGCCGGAGCCCGGCGAGCATCCCGGCGGTGTGCGGCAGGCTGGGCGTCCGCTCGCCCTCCAGGTAGGGCAGCAGTACGAGTCCGTGCGAGCCCGGCGTCGACTTCATCGCCAGGTCCGACAGGCCCTCCAGGTCGGGCACGCCCAGCAGTTCGGCGGTGCCGCGCAGCGCCCGCACCGCGTTCAGCGTGGTCACGACCGGCAGGTGCATGCCGGTGGCGTCGGCGAGTGAGGTGATCATCCCCGTCTGGTCGAGAAGCGCCTCGGGGTGAACGGCCATCACCGAACCGGAGGCGCCGAGGGAGACGACCGCGTCGCCCAGGCCCAGTCCCAGCCCGAAGGCGGCGGCCATGGTCTCCCCGGTCCCGGCCGAGATCAGCAGTCCCTCCGGGGTGGTGCCGGCCGCCTCGGCGGGACCGATCACCTCGGGCAGCGCGGCCTGCCGGCCGAGCGCCAGCTCGACCAGGTCGGGCCGGTAGGCGCCGGTGGCGGCGGACCAGTAGCCGGTGCCGGAGGCGCCGCCGCGGTCGGTGGTGCGGCGCATCGGCCGCCCCAGCAGCTGCCACACCAGCCAGTCGTGCGCCTGGAGCAGGAGCGCCGTACGCCCGGCGGCCTCGGGCTCGTTCTTGGCGAACCAGCGCAGTTTGGTCACCGGCAACGGGGCCTGCGGCACACAGCCGACCGCCTGCGCCCAGGCCTCCCGGCTGCCGAGCGCGTCGATCAGGTCGGCCGCGGCGACCTGCGTCCGCCGGTCGCCGCCGACCAGAGCGGGCCGCACGGTGGCACCCTGGGCGTCGATCGGGATCAGCGCGTTCTGCTGCGCCGAGACGCCGATCGCCTGCACGCCCTCCAGGAGCCCGCCGCCCGCGGCCTCCCCGAGGGACAGCAGCCAGGCCTGCGGATCGACGTCGGCGGAGCGCCCCCCGCCCTCCGGGGTCTCCACCGGATGTGGCGCAAATCCCTGCCTGAGTACGGACCCCGTGTCCGCGTCACAAACGACGATACGAGTGAAATCGGGCGAACTGTCCAACCCGGCGACTATCCCCATGGCGAAAATTCTGCCGTACCGCCGCGCCTGCTCGGGCCGCGGTCGCCCCGGCGTCGCGGTGGGTGCGCGCGGTCCCGCCGGCGCGGGCCGCTCACGTGTTGCTGGTGCCCCAGTCGTCCTCGCCGCTGCCGTTGGCGTGGGCGCGCAGGGAGCGCACCCGCTGGGCGACCGATTCGGGAACGTGGTCGCCGACCTTCTCGCTGACCGTGTGGTAGGCCTTGCCCGCGAACTGCCGGCCCTGCTGGGCCGCGGTCTCGGCGGTGTTGCGCACGGCGGGGTTCTGGGCGATCTGAAGGGCGGACTTCTTCAGCTGCTCGTAGCGCTCACGTCCGGCCCTCGTGCCCAGCACGTAACCCACGGCGATCCCTGCGATGAACGTGAGCCGGTAACGCATGGCGGCCACCCTTCCCTTGCCTCGAGGTCACAGCCGGGGAGAACCGATTGGCGGAGCACCCCCCTGCTTGCGCTAATGTATGTGTCGCAGCGAGCGCGCGCCCCCTGGCGGATACCCAGGTAGGTGCGTTCGATGCAACGAGGCATTCCTCCGTAGCTCAATTGGCAGAGCAGCCGGCTGTTAACCGGCAGGTTACTGGTTCGAGTCCAGTCGGGGGAGCTCGGTCCTCCGTAGCTCAATTGGCAGAGCAGCCGGCTGTTAACCGGCAGGTTACTGGTTCGAGTCCAGTCGGGGGAGCATGCTGAATGAGGACCCTCCGGGGTCCTTTTTCATGTCCGGTTTCATGTCCCCGGGGAACCGCCGCGGCCGCGGTGAAGTCCCCAAGGTCGTGAACAGCCGCGGAAGACGACCATCCGAAGCAGGAGATCGTATGAGCGGCTATGCTGCGGCAGACGGCGCGCACACTTGTACGCGACGCGCCGCAACGGGGCGGTAGCTCAGCCGGTTAGAGCAGCGGACTCATAATCCGTCGGCCGTGGGTTCGAGTCCCACCCGCCCCACCAGGCGCTACCCGCGCAGAATCGATGTGACCAGCGGTTTCGCGGGTCACTCCCAGCAAGTCTGTGGCCCCCGGAAGTGGATCCGGGGGCCATCGGCGCGTGTTGGCCCGTTTTGCACTCGGCCGGAGCAACGGCAGGCGCGGACGGGCTACTGACGGGCTGCTCAGGAACGGTCGTCGGCGGGGTCGGCGGTCTCCGGCAGATCGTCGCGGTCGCCCTCGGCCTGGGAAGGGGTCGGGTACGGCGTGTCCGGCGGTCCTGCGGCGCGCTGCGTGTCCTCGTCGTCGCGTTCGCCCTCGGCCTGGGATGGGGTGTGCTCTCTCATGGTGGTGACTCCTGCGGACGGGACTGGTCACTCGTCCGCACATCGGGTACCCCGGTAGCCGGGCCGTCACCGTGTCCAAGGTGCTCCGTGCCGCCTCCGTGCCGCGATGTGTCCGGGCCGGGGCCGGTGTGGCGCGCGAGCGCGGTGCGCAGCGCCGAGCGGATCTTCCGCGGCGGTGCGGGGCCGTCGTCGCGCGCGCCCGCGGTGATCGAGGCGGCCACCACGTGCAGCTTGGTGTTGGAGCGCTGGGAGGCCTCCCGGAGGACGTTCCAGGCCTGTTCCGCGGTGGACGCGTGGGTGGCCATCAGGACGCCGCGGGCCTGGTCGATCACCGGGCGGGAGGAGATGGCCCGGCGGAGCTGTTCGACCTCCGTCTGGCCCTGGAGCAGCCGTTCCGTCCGCTCCAGGGCCACCGCGGAGGTGACCGGCGGCCCGGCCCGCTCCGGCCCCGCGGTGTCGGCCGACGGGTGCGGCGGGTCCGTGGTGTCCAGGGCGGTCAGCTCCAGGACGCGGCGCGGCTGGCCCGTCCAGCCGGTCGCGGTCACCCGGACGGGGGGACGGCGGCCGTGGTCGTCGAGGCTGTCCAGGAGTTCCAGTCCGGCGGTGTCCATGAACGTCACCCCGGACACGTCCAGATCGACCCGGCCGATGTCGGGCGGCAGCTCGGCCAGCGCCTGGGCCAGGGCCTCCGCGCAGCCGTGCACCAGCTCACCGCGCGCGGTGAGCGACGTCCGGTCGGCCACCGGGTCCGTGCGGACGTCGACGCTGAGCGTCTCGGCCGGGGTGCTCCGCCGTCGTGAGTGAGATCGTGTTGCCGCTGCGGCCATGTCCCCGCCCCGTCCGTCCTCGGCAACCCTCGCGCGTCTTCGCGACGTCGCCCATCTCGTCGCCCCGTCGCCCCGTCGCCCCGTCGCCCCGTCGCCCCGTTGCCCCGTTGCCCCGTCGCCCCGTTGCCCCGGCCGGCCCGTCGCCCCGGTCGGCCCGTGCCCGACGCACGCCGCGGCGCTGCGGAGCCACGGAACCCCGGCGGTGCTGCCCTGCGCCTGCCCGCTCCCCGGACGACTGCACACGCCCGGGAAACAGGCCTTGTCGTGGATGCAGTGGGTACGCGTAAGGCGTAGCTGCCGGACGGCGCAGGACAGGGGGCGTCGCGTCCGGGGGCAACGGAGATGTTCTGGCCCGAGCTGCCGGGGATGGAGGTGTCGACGTCATGACCGCGAGCGCGGAACCCTTCGTCCACCCCGCCCTGTTCTACCGGGACGAGCGGGAGTACCTCGCGGGCACCGTGCCCTTCGTGCGTGAAGGACTGGAGGCGGGCGAGCCGGTCGCGGTGGCCGTCCCCGGCGACAACCTCCGTCTGATCGAGACCGGTCTGGGCGCCGACGCCCGGTCCGTACGGCTGCTCGACATGCGCGAGGTCGGGCGCAACCCCGGCCGGATCATCCCCGCGGTGCTGCGCGCCTTCGCCGACGCCCAGCCGCCCGGCCGCCGGGTGCGGATCATCGGTGAGCCGGTCTGGGCCGGCCGTACGCCCGTCGAATACCCGGCCTGCGCCCAGCACGAGGCACTGATCAACCCGGCCTTCCAGGGCCGCGAGGTCACCATCCTGTGCCCGTACGACGCCGCGCGCCTCGACGGGCGGGCCCTCGCCGACGCGCACGCCACCCATCCCGTGGTCATCCCCTCCGGTGGCGCCGGGCACCGGGAGAGCGCCGCCTACTCCCCCGAGCAGGTCGTCGACCGGTACAACGAGCCGCTGCCGCCGGTGCCGGACGCGCTGTCGTTCTCCTTCACGGAGCAGACGCTGTCGCAGGCCCGGCACGTCGCCGTCGCCGAGGGCGCGCGGCTCGGGCCCGCGGCCACCCGGCTGGAGGACCTGGCGCTGTCCGTGGCCGAGCTGACCACCAACAGCGTGGTGCACGGCGGCGGTTCGGGCGAGCTGCGGGTGTGGGCGCAGGACGGCTGCGTGCTGTGCGAGGTGCGGGACAAGGGCCGCCTGGACGATCCGCTGGCCGGTCGCCGGCCCGTCCCCCGCGAACAGCGCGGCGGCCGCGGTCTGCTGCTGGTCAACCTCGTCGCCGACCTGGTCCGCGTGCACTCGGGCGCGGAGGGCACCACCGTCCGCTGCTGGTTCGCCGACTGACCGCCACCGGGCCCCGGTGACCCGACGGTCAACGCGCCTACGCGCCCAACGGGTTCAGCATCAGCGGTTCGACCTCGCCCTCCAGCATCGCGCCCAGCCCCTGGATCGCGCACACGTCGGGGCGTTCGGCGATGTGCACCGGCATGCCGGTCGCCTCGCGCAGCATCTGGTCCAGGCCCGGCAGCAGCGCGGAACCGCCGACCATCATGATCCCGCGGTCGGCGAGGTCGGCCACCAGATCGGGCGGGCACACGCGCAGCACCTTGTAGATGCCGTCGAGCACTGCGGTCAGCGGCGTCTGGATGGCCTCCCGTACGGCGGCGGTGTCGATCCGCACGGACCGGGCCAGTCCGGTGGCCACGTCCCGCCCGTGGATCTCGGTGGACGCCGGGCCGGACGGGGTGAGCCCGTTCCCGGACAGGGCGATCTGGAGCGGCCGCAGGGACTGGCTGGGCAGCGTCAACGCGTGTGCGAGGCGAAGGTGTTGCACGATGGCGTGGTCGACGGCCTCCCCGCCGACGGGAATGCGCTCGGCGGTGACGATCGAGCCGAGCGAGAGGACGGCCACCTGGGTGGCCGCGGCCCCGCACACCATGATCATGGTGGCCTCGGCCCGCTCCACGGGCAGCCCGCAGCCGACGGCGGCGGCGATCAGCGTGTCGACGAGTTCCACGCGGCGCGCGCCGAGCCCGACGAGCGTCTCGATCGTGGCCCGTTGGGCGAGCGGATCGGCGTCGTGCGGGGTGCAGGCGGCGGCCCGCAGCCGGGGCGCCTTGCGGCGCAGGGCGCGGCGCATCCCGTCGCCGAGCAGGTGCCGCAGCATACGCTGCGCCATCTCGATGTCGACGACCGTGCCGCCGGAGACCGGGCGGACGACCCGGATGTAGGCGGGGGTGCGGCCCGTCATCCTCTCCGCGAACTCGCCGACCGCGATCAGGGCTCCGGTACGGGTGTTCACGGCCGCGACCGAAGGCTGGTCGACGACGAGCCCCGGGCCCTTGACGTAGACACGGGTCCGGGCCGCTCCCAGGTCGACGGCGAAGTGGCAGCGGCGCAACTGCTCCAGACTGGCGGACATGGCGGAGCCTCCTGAGAGCGCGGACCGTGGCGGCCACCGGGCGGAGGCCTCCCTGGCATCGTGCGGGCGCGGCGGAACGGGCGCCTGTTCAAGGGGGCCGCGCGGGGTGCCGCCGGCCGGGTGGATTCCGGCGCTCCGTGCGTAAGGAGTGAGAGTCAAGGACACATGGACGGCTCCCGCCGCCGGATGTCCGGGGCCTGTCCCGCTGGCGGGAACCCGCCAGGCGCCGACTCGCTGTCGTCTTCCAACTCCCCTGCCGCACAAGGGTTCTGCCACTCTTCGCAGCACCGAGGACGTGTGGCGCGGAGAGGAGAGGCAGGATGCGCGCAGGACCCTCCGGACGGAGAGCGGCCCTTGTGTCGGCCGGGCTCGTGATCGCCCTGCTGCCGGCCGGACCGGCGGCGGCGCGGCAGCCCGCGGGGCCGCCCGGTCCCCCCGTGGCCACCCCGGGCGGCGCCCGCACCGTCACCCTCGTCACCGGCGACAAGGTCACCGTCACCGACCTCGGCGGCGGCAGGAGGACCGTCACGGTGCGCCGGCCCCAGGGCGCCACGGGTGCCGTGCGCACGCAGATGGCGGGCGGCGCCCTGAGCGTCGTACCGGACGAGGCCCTGCCGTATCTGCGGGCGGGCCGGCTGGACCGCCGGCTGTTCGACGTGGACACGCTGTTACGGCAGGGGCTCGCGGACGCCCGCACCGGCGAGCTGCCGCTGATCGTGACCTACGGCAAGGGCGTCCGGGCGGCGACCCCGCGCGGGACGGAGCGGACGCGGAGTCTCGCCAGTGTGCGCGGGGCCGCCGTGGAGGCCGCCAAGGGGCGGGTGTTCTGGCGGGAGTTCACCGGGCACGGCACCCCGTCCGGCGGTATCGACAAGGTGTGGCTCGACGGGCGGGTCACCGCCGACATGGCCGAGAGCAACGCGCAGATCGGCACCCGCGAGGCCTGGGCGTCCGGTCTGACCGGCAAGGGCGTCACCGTCGCCGTCCTCGACACCGGCGTCGACGCCTCCCACCCCGACCTCGCCGGGCGGGTCGCCGTCACCAGGAACTTCGTCGACGGCGAGGACGACGCCGACCGCAACGGCCACGGCACCCATGTGACGTCCACCGTCGGCGGCAGCGGCGCGGCCTCCGGCGGTGAGGAGAAGGGGGTCGCCCCGGACGCCACCCTCGCCGTCGGCAAGGTGCTCGGCGACCAGGGGTCGGGCAGCGAGTCGCAGATCATCGCCGGGATGGAGTGGGCCGCCCGGGACGTGCGCGCGCGGATCGTCTCCATGAGTCTCGGCTCCAGCGAGCCCAGCGAGGGGACCGATCCGATGGCGCGGGCCGTCGACACCCTCTCCCGGGAGACCGGCGCCCTCTTCGTGGTCGCCGCGGGCAACACCGGCGCCCCCTCCTCCATCGACTCGCCCGGCTCCGCCGACGCCGCACTCACCGTCGGCGCGGTCGACCCGTCCGACCGGGCCGCCTACTTCACCAGCGCCGGACCCCGCATCGGCGACAACGCCCTCAAACCCGACCTCGCGGCACCCGGCGTCGACATCCTCGCCGCCCGCTCCCGACTCGCCCCCGGCAACGGCGCCTACACCTCCATGAGCGGCACCTCCATGGCGACGCCCCATGTCGCCGGTGCCGCCGCACTGCTCGCCCAGAGGCACCCCGACTGGAGCGGCGAACGGATCAAGGACGCGCTGATGTCGACGTCGAGGCAACTCGACGCGTCCGCCTACCTGCTGGGGGCGGGCCGGGTGAGCGTCCCGGACGCCGTGCACGCGCGGATCACCGCCACCGGAAGCGCCGACCTCGGGTTCCACCGCTGGCCCCACGACACGGACAAGCCAGTGACCAGGACACTCACCTATGCCAACTCCTCCGACACCGATGTCGAGTTGAGTCTCGCCGTCCAGGGCGCCCCGGACGGCGTCGCCACCCTCGCCGACTCCTCGCTCACCGTGCCCGCCCACGGCACCGCCACCACCACCGTGACCGGAGACGCGGCCGAGGCGCCGGTGGGCGGGACGAGCGGGCGGATCGTGGCCTCCGCGTCCGGCACCCCGGTCGCGCACACCGTGTTCGGGCTGGTCAAGGAGGACGAGCGGTACACGCTCACCGTGCGCGTCAAGGACCGCGACGGCGCTCCCGTGCCCGCCGACCTCACCGTGCAGCGGCTCGCCGCGGGCGCCGATCCGTACCCCGCGCACGTCGGCGACTCGGGCACCCTGCGCCTGCGCCTCGAGCCGGGCACGTACAGCCTGACCTCCTTCCTCGACGTACGCGGCGGTCACGGCGCCGACTCCCTCGGCCTGGGTTTCCTCGCGGCGCCCGAGATCACGCTGGACCGGGACCGCGAGGTCACCCTGGACGGGCGCCGGCTGCGCGAGATCAGGGCCGAGACCGGACGGCGGACGGAGACCCGGCAACTGCTCATGGAGTACGACCGGACGGCGGACGGCTCCGACCTGTTCGGCGCCGTCCAGGTGCCCGTGGCGTACGACAGCGTCTTCGCCGCGCCGACCGGATCGGTCACGCGGGGCACCTTCGAGTACCGGACCGTGTGGCGGCTCGGCAAGGCGCCGCTGGAGGTCAAGGGCGTCGCCGAGGCGCTCGTCCAGCCCGGCGGCACGCTGATCGAGGGCCGCAGCAGGCTGCCGCTCGTCGACGTCGGCGACGGGGACTTCACCGGCGCGGACGTACGCGGCAAGGCGGTCCTGGCCCGGCTCGCCGACTCCGTGGAACCGGCCGCACTGGCCCAGGCGGCCCAGGACGCGGGCGTGAAGGCCCTGTTCGTGACGGACGACCTGCCCGGCCGGCTGAGCGCCTGGTGGGGCACCGACGACAACGCCGACCGCCCCCTCCAGATCGCCACGGTCGACGCCGCCGACGCGGCACGGCTGCGGACGGCGGGTCGCGTCGACATGACGGGGACGCGCAACACCCCGTACGTGTACGACCTTTCGCAGGGGCACCGCGGGGCGATCCCCGACACGGAGCTGACGTACGCGCCCGGCCCTCGCCAACTGGCCGCGATCCGGACCAGGTTCCACGCCGCGCGGCCGACGAGCGGCAGCGAGGTCCGGTACGCGGTCACCGACACCTTCCCCGTCGGCATCGGCTTCCAGGAGCGGATCGACCTCCCGGCCGAGCGCACCGACTACGTGTCCACCGGGCCCGGCGAGCGCTGGCAGGAGTCGGTGACGATCGGCGACGGCACGCTGGAGCAGCGCGGCGGCCGGGTCCGCTACGAGGGCGGAACGCACCCCGTGCTCGACTGGTTCAAGCCGGTCTGGCACCCGTGGCTCGGCACCGGACTCGACTGGGGACAGCAACGGGCCGGCGGCCGGCTCCAGTTCAACGTGCCCGGCTGGGGCGACTCCGGGCCCGACCACACCGGCTTCGGGGACGTGTGGAGCGCGGACAGCGGCATGTCCCAGACGACGGCGGTCCACCTGGACGGGCAGTTGGCCGACCGGCGCACGGGCGCGGCCGTGTACGTGACGGACGCGCCCCCGGCCGAGCACACGTACCGGCTCGTCACGGACACCGCGCTGGACGCCGGCAGGTGGCGGCTCGCCACGCGGGGGCACGCCGAGTGGACGTTCCGCTCGTCGGCCACCCCCGAGGACCACTGGACCACCCTGCCCCTGATCAACCTCGCCTTCGACGTCGGCACCGACCTCGCGGGCGACCTGCGGGGCGGCGGCCGGGTGCCGGTCGGCGTCCGCGCGCGGTACGTGGCGGGCGCGACCGGCACCGGCACCATCGGCGACGGCAGCCTCGAGGTGTCCTACGACGAGGGCGCGACCTGGCGGCCGGTCCCGCTCACCGGCGGGCACGCCTCCTGGCACGGCACCCTGTCGGTGCCGCGCGGCGCCGCGTCCGTCTCGCTGCGGGCTACCGCGGGCGACGACCGGGGCGGTTCGGTACGGCAGGAGGTCGTCCGGGCGGTGGGGGTCGGGCAGGAGGACCGTCCCCCGTCCTGATCGGGCCGGGGGACGGCAGGCGGGAGAAGAGCCCGCGAGGGGCCGGCGGGGGCAGGGCCCTCCCGGCCGCCGTTCAGTCCCGCGCCAGCGCCCGCTTCATGATCTTCCCCATGTCGTTGCGGGGCAGGGCGTCGAGGAGACGGACGACCCGGGGCCGCTTGTGCGGGGCCAGCCGCCGGGTCACGTGATCGGCCAACTCCTCGGCGTCCGGCGGGGACTGCGGATCGGACGGGACGATCCAGGCGACGATCCGCTCACCGAGGTCGGCGTCCGGCTCCCCGGTGACGGCGGCCTCGCGGACCCCCGGGTGCTCCAGGAGCGCGTTCTCGATCTCGCCCGCGCCGATCTTGTAACCGCCGCTCTTGATCAGGTCGGTGGCCTTGCGGCCGACGATGCGGACCTGGCCGTCGGGGTCGCGCACCGCCATGTCCCCGGTGCGGAAGAAGCCGTCGGCGGTGAACGCGGCGGCCGTCGCGTCGGGCCGGTTGAGGTACTCGGTGAACAGATTCGGCCCGCGCACCTGGATCTCGCCGACCGTCTCCCCGTCGTACGCCGTGATCTCCGTACCGTCCTCCTCCACGAGCCGCAGCCCCACGCCCGGCAGCGGCACCCCGACCGTCCCGGCGCGGGACTCGCCGTCGGCCCGCACACTGGTGTTCATCAGCGTCTCGGTCATGCCGTACCGCTCGATCACCCGCCGCCCGGTCGCGGCCGTGATCCGCTCGTGGTCGTGCACGGGCAGCGCGGCCGACCCGGAGACCAGCAGCCGGGCCCCGGCGAGGGCCTTCACCAGCTCCGGGTCGCCGGGCAGCGCCTCCGCGATCCGGTGGTACATGGTCGGCACGCCGAACAGCATGGTCGCCCCGCCGTTCAGCTCGCGCGCCACGCCGTCCGTCGTGAACCGCCCCAGGTGCCGTACCGCCCCGCCGCGCCGCAGCGGCCCGAGGACGCCCAGCACCAGCCCGTGCACATGGAACAGCGGCAGCCCGTGCACCAGCACGTCGTCACCCGTCCACTGCCAGGCGTCGGCCAGCGCGTCCAGGGTGGCGGCGAGCGCCCGGCGGGGGAGGACGGCGCCCTTGGGCGGACCGGTCGTACCGGAGGTGTAGACGACGAGCGCCGGGTCGCCGTCGCCGGCCCGGTCCTCGGGAACGGGACCCGTGTCCCGCACATCGACGTCGAGCCGTTCCAACCCGGCGAGCGCGGCGGGCAGTTCGTCCCCGGGTGCGGCGAGCACCACGGGCGGCGCGCTGTCGGCCAGGATGTGCCCCAGCTCCTTCTCGCCCGACCTCGGGTTGAGCGGCACGGCGGCCACGCCGGCCAGTAGCGTGCCCACGACCGCCACGGCCGTCTCCAACCCCGGAGTCGCCCACACCGCGACCCGCGTCCTGCCGCGCACCCGGCCGGCGACGGCGCCGGCCGCCGCCGCGAGCTCCGTGTACGTCGACGAACGGTCACCGAACCGCAGCGCCGGCCGCTCACCGGGGTCCTTCGTCAGGGCGGGGAAGAGGGAGGACACGTAAGGGACTCCTTGCGACTCTGCGACTCTCGTACGGACCGACTGGCCGGGACCGGTGACTCCGTTCCTACACCAGGGGCGACCGTACGCGCCGACGCGGGAGGTTGTTAGCCTGCGGGCCCGTCACTGTTCGAAGCCTCGTACCAGGATCTTCGCGGATCTTCGCGGATCTACGAGGGACTACGAGGATGGAGCTCCGCCGTGCCCCGCATCGCGCTCGTCACCTGCCGGCCCGCGCCCGGTATCAGCGACGACCCGGACCTTCCGGTGCTGGTGGAGGCGCTGGAGGCGGCCGGGGCCGAGGCACGGGTCGTGGCGTGGGACGACCCCGCGGCCGACTGGGGCGGGTTCGATCTCGCCGTGATCCGGTCGACGTGGGACTACAGCTGGCGCGTGGGGGAGTTCACGGAGTGGGCCGAGCGGTGCGCGAAGGCGACGCGGCTGGCCAATCCCGTCGAGGTCGTGCGGTGGAACGTCGACAAGCGGTACCTCGGGCAGCTCGGGGCGTCCGGTGTGCCCGTCGTACCGACCCGGTACCTGGCTCCCGGAGACCCGGCCGACCTGCCCGACGACCACGAGTACGTGATCAAACCGGCGTCCGGGGCCGGAGCGCGTTTCGCCGCCCGGTACACGCCCGACGAGCGTGACACCGCCGTACGGCAGCTCGCGCGGATGCACGCCGAAGGGCTCACGGCCATGGTGCAGCCGTACATGCGGCGCATCGACGCGGGCGGGGAGCGGGCGCTCCAGTTCTTCGGCGGACGCCTGCTGCACGCCGGCCGCAAGGGTGCCGTCCTCGCCCCCGGCATCGCCTACGACGAGCGCAAGTCCGCCCACCCGGGCATCGCGCCCTGGACCCCGACCCCGGCCGAACTCTCCGTCGCCGAGCGTGCGTTGGCCGCCGTTCCAGGCGCCCCCGAGCTGCTCTTCGCCCGGGTCGACCTGGTGGACGGGGAGGACGGCGACCCCTGTCTCATGGAGCTGGAGCTGGTGGAACCGAACCTGTTCCTGTGGCTGCATCCGGAGTCGGTGGCGGCGGTGACGGAGGCGATCCTGGCCGCCGCGGGCTGAGCCGCTGCCGGGCGGCCGCCCCCGCGGAGTCACCCGCCGGTCCGTATCCGTTGCAGCAGGCCCCAGGTGAACTCGGCCACGACCTCCCGGCGGACGCCCTCCCCGTCCGGGGCCTGGAAGGACAGGCCCCAGCGGGTCGGGGCGGTGCCCTCCAGGGGGCGGGCCGGGGCGAAGGCGCGGGCGGCCTCGTCGACCGTGCAGGACCAGGGGGTCAGGTCGGCCACGGTCCGCAGGTCGGGTGCCTCGGCCCCCGGGGCGCGCACCAGCCACTCGTTCCAGACCCGGCCGTCCGGGGCGGCCAGCACCTCCAGGCGCAGGTCGGGCCAGAGCGGGACGGGCCAGCTGCGGGCCTCGCAGTCCAGGTCGCCGATGCGGCGGACGGTCGTCGACTCGGGCTCGCCGAGGATCGAGCGGTACCGGGACGCCGCCGAGCGGGACCGTGGTGTGCGGGCCATCGCCTGCCAGCGCTTGTTGGCCTCGCGCATCTGCGCGCGGGAGGCGCCCAGCGTGCGACGGGCGTCCTCCACCAGGTCCGGGTTGTGGTCGGCCATGCGGCGCAGCAGCACCAACTGGAAGTCCAGCGGGGTGAAGGGGCCGACGGGGCGCCTTCCGGAGGGCGTGGTCATGGGATCCATCGTCGCCCACCCCGTTCCGCCCGGCCCTTTCCCACCTCATGCCCGTGCGCCCACCTCATGCCCGTGCGCCCGCCCATTGCCCGCGCATTCCGCTGTGACTAGCCTGTGTTCGTCATTCCGACCGTCTTTTGATATTTCGAACACAGGCTTGGATCACTCGGATCAATCGGATCACTCGGATCAAGGGAGGGGGCCGGTCGTGGGACGTCTCGTACCTGCCGTGACCCGGGCTCTGGACATTCTCGAGCTCTTCCTCGACGGGGACGGGACGCTCTCCGCCCCCGACATCGTGCGCAGGCTGGGACTGCCGCGCACCACGGTGCACGAGCTGGTCACCACGCTCGCCGCCCGCCAGTACATCGTCCCCGTGACCGGGCAGCCCGGACGCTACCGGCTGGGTGTACGCCCCTACCAGCTCGGCAGCCGCTACGCCGAGCAGTTGGACCTCGCCGCCGAGGGCCGGCAGGTCGCCCGCTCGGTCGCCGAGACCTGCGACGAGACCGTGCACGTGGCGATCCTGGAGGACACCGACGTCATCTACATCGCCAAGGTGGACTCCACGCACGCGGTGCGCATGGTCTCCGCGGCCGGTCGCCGCCTCCCGGCGCACTGCACCTCGGTCGGCAAGATGCTGCTCGCCTCCCTGCCCGAGGAGGAGCTGGGCGCGCGCGTCCCGGACGACGCCGAACTGGTCGCGATGACGCCGAACAGCATCACCGACCCGGCCGCGCTGCGCGAGGCCCTGCGCGAGATCCGGCGGCGGGGCATGGCGGTGGAGCGCCGTGAATCCAACCCGGACGTCAGTTGTGTGGCCGCGCCGGTGCGCGACCGCACCGGGCAGGTGGTCGCGGCCCTGTCCATCTCGGTGCCCATGATCCGCTGGAGCGAGGAGCGGCGGGCGGAGCTGGAGCGGCTCGCCGTGAAGGGCGCCGCCGAGCTGTCGGAGCGGCTCGGCCACCGGGGCACGGCATGACGGGGTACGAGGTCGCCGTCCGCGCACGGGCGGAACTGGGCGAGGGCCCGACCTGGGACCCGGAGGCCGGGCGGCTGATCTGGGTCGACATCCTCTCCTCCCGGGTGCACGGCTACGACCCCTCCTCGGGCCGGTGCACGGTCCGTACGACCGGGCAGCACGTGGGCGCGGCGAAGCCCCGCGCGGGCGGCGGGCTCGTCCTCAACCTCCGGGACGGGGTGGGCCTGGTGGACCCCGACGGCGCCTTCCGCTGGCTGCACCGCGACCCGGTTCCCGGCCGGCGCGGCAACGACGCCGCCGTGGCACCCGACGGCTCCCTGTGGGCCGGCACCATGCGCTACGACGAGGCCCCCGGCGGCGGCACCCTGTCCCGCCTGACCGGCGACGGCACGGCCGAGGTGGTGCTGCCCGCCGTGGCGGTGAGCAACGGCACCGGCTGGAGCCCCGACGGCCGCCTGATGTACTACGTCGACTCACCGACCCGCCGTGTCGACGTCTTCGACTTCGACGGCCAACGGATCACGGGCAGGCGGCAGTTGGCCCTGGTGGAGGAGGGCGCCGGCTTCCCGGACGGCCTCACGGTCGACGCCGACGGCTGTGTCTGGGTGGCCCTGTGGGACGGGGCCGCGATCCGCCGCTACACCCCCGCCGGCACCCTGGACCGCGTGCTCGCCCTCCCCGTCTCCCGCCCGACGGCCTGTGCCTTCGCCGGCCCCGGCCTGACCGACCTCTACGTCACCACGGCCCGTACGGGCCTGGCCGCCCCCCATCCCCTGGCGGGCTCACTCCTCGTCGTCCCCGACGCGGGCCAGGGCCTGGTCCAACCCGCCTTCGCGGGCTGACACCGTCGGCCCGCTTCGGCGGTCGGGCCTGGTCAGGTGTTCGTCCGGTCCAGACCCTCCAGGATCTTGCGCTCGGCCGGGGTCAGCGGGGGACCCGCCAGCGGGGGGAGTAGAGGGCCGTTCAGTACGTCGAGGAGGGTGTCGGGGCGGAGGAGGCGCTGCGGCCCGGTGCGCAGACTGGTGACCTCCCAGAGGGCGGCCGCGGCCCGGTAGGAGCCGGTGGCCGCCCGTGTCAGACGGCGACTGTAGGAGGTGACCAGGCGGTCGGCGGCTCCGGGCGAGGCACCGCGGCTGTTCGGGTACCAGACGTCCTGGCCGACCGCGGCCGCCCAGGCCGCGTCGACCGGACGGGCGGCGCCGCGCTGCACACGGCGGGCGAGACCGGGCGCGTCCGGGCCGGAGCGGCGCAGTTCGTCGCGCAGCAGCCGCGCACCGAGCGCGGCCACCGACATGCCCTGCCCGTAGGCCGGGTTGTAGGTGGCCACCGCGTCGCCGAGCGCCACGAAGCCCTCCGGCCACCGCGGCAGCTTCTCCAGGTAACGGCGAGTGTTGCTGGTGCTGCGGCTGATGTACACGTCGGTGAGGGGTTCGGCGCCGGAGACGAGCCGGCCGACGATGGGGGACGGCAGATCGAGGGCGTAGCGCAGGAACCCGTCGGGGTCCGCCGGCGGCTCACCGCCCCGCGAGCCGGCGAGGCTGACCATCCAGCGGTCGCCCTCGATCGGCAGCACCATGCCGCTGCGGCCCGGCCGGCCCACGTACGGGTTCGCCTGCACCATCGTCAGCGGGAACTGCTCGGCCCCGGCGGGCGTGCGGTACACGCGTGTGGCGTTGACCAGCCCGGCGTCCACGCCGCGCTCCCGCACCCCGGAGAGCCCGAGCTCGCGGAGCCAGGTCACCACCCGCGATCCGCGCCCGCCGGCGTCGACCACGAAGTCCGCGGCCAGCACCTCCTCCGCGGCGGGGGTGGCGACGCGGACACCGCGCACGCGCCGCGCGTCGCCCACCAGGCCGACCGCCTGCGCCTTGCGGATCACCGTCCCGGTGTGGGCGAGGACGGTGGAGCGGACCGTGAAGTCCAGCAGGGCGCGGGTGCAGCTGAGCATCCGCGGTCCGTCGTGCCGCCAGCGCCGCAGCCAGCCCTCGGGGGTCAGGGCCACCATGCCGTGGCCCAGCGGTATCTCCCGGGCGCCCGCGGCCAGCAGCCGCGCCCGGATGCTCCCGCCCGGCATCAGCTCCTCCATGGCGGCCAGGCCACCGGCCAGGAGCAGATGGGCGTGGCGCCCCTGTGGCAGCCCCCGGCGGTGCTCCGGCCCCTCGGGCAGGTCGTCGCGGTCCACTACGACCACGTCGTCCACGACGTCGGAGAGCACGGCGGCGGCCAGCATGCCGGCCAGTCCGGCACCGATGACGACAGCTCTACGGGGCATGGGGCTCCTCGGAGTCGGCCATGGCCTCAGCCATGGGAGGTCCTCACCGTTCCTGCTCGTACGGCGGTTTCGGCGGGCGTGGGGACCAGCGCCTGCGCCAGTTCCACGAGACCGCTGGTTCCGGACACCTCCGTGGCGTGGAGGCGGTATCCGCTCGGCGCCGCGAGCGGCTCCTCGCGGGCGGCGGCGCGGCGCGCGGCGTCGGCGAGCATCGCCGCCTCCGCCGCGATCCGCGCCTCGTGGGCGCCGTGGCCCGCGCGCCGGGCGGCGGCCAGCGCCCGCTCGCGGACCTCGTCGTCGAAGTACGGGGCGAGGCCCAGCAGCGCGTCGTGGATGGACACCTCCCGCCACTGGAGGCGCGCGAGCGGCAGTTGCCACCACGGGCTCGGCGGCTTGGGCGCGGTGGACACGAACCGCACCCGCGACCACAGCGGGCCCAGCCGCCGGTGGTCGCGCAGGCCGCGCGCCTGGGCGAGGACCACCGGGAGCAGCCTGGGCAGCACGAAGCCGGCCGAGCACAGCAGCGCGCCGAGCGAGGCCATCGGCGGGGCGACCTTCGTGGACAGCACGTCCAGGTCGTGGCCCGTCCAACGTGCCACGATCGCCGTGTACTTGGTCAGCTGGAAGCCCACCACGTCCAGCGCCGAGCCGGCCAGGATCAGCCGCAGCCCGGCCCGCAGCAGCCCGGTGACCTCGCGGCTCCACTTGACGCACAGCGCGCACGCCGCCAGTGTCGCGGCGCTGTGCCCGAGCAGGTAGAGCAGGATCATCTCGCGCAGGTACGGCGTGTTGGCGTAGTAGGTGTCCAGGTCGGTCAGCCGCTCGGTGCGGGCGTCGCCCAGCATGAACAGCGCGACGATGACGACGATCAGCGGAGCGTAGGCGGCGATGCTCCGCAGCACCGTGCGCCGCACCCGCTCGCGCGGGCCGCCCCGCCAGTTGATCAGCAGGATGAGCAGTGAGCAGCTGTACGCGGAGAGCATCCCGTAGGTCAGCGGGGCACCGAAGTTGGGGATGCCCGTGAGGTCGTTGACGGTGGCCAGCGTCAGCGGCGCCGAGCAGACGAACACCAGCGAGCCGAGGACGATCGCCGCACACGTGGACATGGTCAGCGGATTCCGCACCGCGGTACGCGGCCGCCGCAGCAACACGGTCGCGGACAGTCCGAAGATCCCAGCCGCCAGATAAACGACGAGACTCACGCCGACCACGTCCCCGCACGCCCGACCCGCCACGGACCGCTGCCACCCCGAACGCCCATGACCGCCCCGGTTTCACGAACGGCCGACCGGGCGGCGTCGGTCGGGCACGGGTCGGCCGCGCGCGTGCCGGGTGGCGGTGTCGCTGCTCTGTGTGTGGCGTCCCCGCGGGGGACGGCTGTCCGGGGCGTGGGTGCCGGGCAGGGGGTGGCCGCGCGCTCGCCGGGTGGCGGTGTCGCTGCTCTGTGTGTGGCGTCCCCGCGGGGGACGGCTGTCCGGGGCGTGGGTGCCGGGCAGGGGGTGGCCGCGCGCTCGCCGG
>NZ_JBIAXS010000001.1:0-151227 GCF_042896885.1 Streptomyces sp. NPDC001231 | reverse complement strand
CGGGTGGCGGTGTCGCTGCTCTGTGTGTGGCGTCCCCGCGGGGGACGGCTGTCCGGGGCGTGGGTGCCGGGCACGGGGTGGCCCCACGCTCGCCGGGCGGCGGTGTCGCCGCTCTGTGTGTGGCGTCCCCGCGGGGGACGGCTGTCCGGGGCGTGGGTGCCGGGCAGGGGGTGGCCGCGCGCTCGCCGGGCGGCGGTGTCGCTGCTCCGTGCGCGGCGGTCCCGCGCGGGCCGGTCCGGTGGGTGGTCGGGGGGTGCGTGGTCGGCGGGTGTGCCGCCGGGCCGCGGGCGGTGGCGGCGGGTGCGGTCGTTGTGGGCGCGGCTTCGGGGGTTTCTCGTGGCGGTCGTCGGGCCGCGTGGGAGTCGGTCATGGTGTGGTCGTGGGGGTCGGGCCGGTGGGGACACGGGTGGCCGTTGCGGGGGTGGGGGCGGCCAGCGCGTCCGCGACGCGGACCAGGGCGGCCGGGCCCGGTACCCGGACGGTCAGCCGGTCCGCCTCGCCGGGCAGCGGCTCGCCGGGCTCGCGCACGGCGGCGGCGATGACCGCCGCCCACGCGGCGGCCTCGGCGCGCTCGGTGTCACCGGTCGACCCCAGCACCGCCTCGTGGGTGCGCTCGTACAGGGACCGGTCGAAGGACGCGTCCAGATAGCTGAGCGCGTTGTGGATGCTGGTCTGACGCCACATCAGCCGGGTGGTGGGCGTGGCCCAGCGCGGCCGCGGCAGCCGCAGACAGCGGCGGGTGAGCAGGTCGTCCAGCTCGCGCTCCAGCGGTTCCAGCCGCGCGTACGCCAGCCGGGACCGCCGCCACTCGGTGAGGCGGGGCCCGGCCAGCGGCACCAGGATGCCCGCCGACGTCAGCAGGGCGCCCATCCCGGCGGCGGCCGGCGAGACGTTCGTGCCGAGCGAGGACCAGTCCCGCCCGCACCAGCGGGCGACCACGGCGACGAGCTTGGTCACGCTGTACCCGCCGGCGCACAGCGACCCCACCCCCAGCACCACCAGCCCCGCACGCAGCCAGCCGGCCACCTCGCGCGCCCAGCGCAGCGCGGACACCGTGGTGACGCTGACGGCGCAGAGATGCCCCACCAGGTACAGCACGATCATCTCGGCGACGAACGGCGTCGTGGCGTAGTAGGTGTCCAGGTCGGTACGGCGCTCCACCGGCGCCTCGCCGAGCGCGAACGTGACGGCGATGCCGACGAGCACCAGCGTGTAGGCCACGATCCAGCGCCGGGCCACCCGGTGCACGTGCTCGCCGCCCCGCCAGTAGACGACGAGGACCTGGGAGGCCGCGCTGTACGCGGTGATCGACGCGTACGTGAGCGGTGCGGCGAGGTTCGGCACACCGCTGAGCCGGTTGATCGCGCCGACCGTCGGCGGAGCCCCGAGGAGGAAGCAGAAGCCGCCCAGACCCAGCACCGCGCAGATCGCGCGGAGATAGGGATCGCTCCGGTGGCGGGCCAGATCGGGGGCCTTCACCGCCAGGCCCAGCCACAGCACACCGCAGCTGACGTAGTTGATCAGGCCGCTCATGTTCCCCGGTTCCCCCGGTAGTTGAGCGCCGCTCCGATACGTCCGGCGAGGTCCTGGCCGTGGTCGGGACCGTCGCCGAACACCGGGTCCGCCGACGCCTCCAGCCAGGTCCGCAGCCGACGGCCCATCAGCATGCCGAACCGGTCGGCCTCCTGCTCGTCGGCCAGGCTGAAGTCGGTGCGCGCCGCGACCGGCCGGGGCGGGCCCGCGGCGGGCGCGGCGTCCCCATCGGCCTCCCGCCGGTTCATGTGCCACACCTCGTGGCAGAAGATCACGATCTGGTGCCACACGGCGGCCCGCTGGTCGACGACGACCACGTCCTGGGTCTCGCCCTCCAGCCACAGCCCGCTGGCGGTGTGCGGCGGGAACACCTCCCGCCGGACCACGACCCGGCGGCCCCGCCAGGCGCTGACGGAGTCGACGAGCGCGGTTAACAGCACCTCCGGGTCGGCGGGTACCGGCACCTGGATGGGGTCGATGAGCGCGTCGGCGAGCCGCCGCATCTCCCTTTTCCTACGCACCATGTTCCCCCGCGCATCTCCCAGGCCTGCCCCCATCATCCCCGCGCCGCCCGCGGTGGCGGAAGGTCTTTCCTCCCACACTCGTGTCACTCATGAACGGGCACGCTCCCCGCCGGCACGGAGGCCCTGAGGCATACCGCCTCGACGCGGGCGGGGTGGCGCGGGGCCCGCGAGACCGCGCCGATCTCGCGCAGCATCGGGTCCTGCCACAGCCGGATGACCGTGGACAGTTTGATCACCAGGGCGGCGGTGAGCACGGCGGCCGGGATCCAGAAGGAGACGGAGCACCGCCCGGCCAGTACGGCGGGGTCCAGGGCGAGGCGGACCGACCCGCCCGCTGAGTCCATCGCCACACCCCTTCCGGCCCTCCGTCACGGGAGGGCCGTCCGAGCCTACGCGGCGGGAGTTGCCCGCGTCATGCGATCCGGTGACCGTTGTGCGACCGGGAACGACCGCTGCCTTTCGGCTAGTTGAGCGCTTGCCGTGTCACCGACCCGGCGACGGCAGCGGCGTCACCGGCACCCCGCCGGCCGCCGCGCCCAGCAGCGTCAACCGCACCCGTCCCGGGCCCGACAGCGTGGTGAACTCCGACAGCACCGCCAGGGCCAGGGTGTTGGTGCCCCGGGTGCGCAGGATCCCGTTCGGCAGGACGAACGTGTGCTGCGGACCGACATCGTTGATGTACTGGCCCATGTTCCAGCCGTTGAGGAAGATCTGCGCGCGGTAGGAGCGGTACCGGTCGTCGTCCAGGGTGAGCCCGATCGAGGCGTCGACGCCCTGCTCCACGGCCAGCCGGAACGTGGTCCGGTACCAGGTCACCCCCTGCCGCCGCGCCGCGCGCGGGAACGTGACCGGCTCCCAGTCGCGGTCCGGGAAGCCCGGCAGGTGCCAGCCCTCCCGCTCCCCGTACAGCCCGCCGTTGTTCAGCGGTCCGCGCACCGGGTCGGGCGCGGCCTCGCCCTGGATCCGCCACCGCACCTTCGGCGCGGCCCCCGTGAAGGTGACCGCCGTCAGACCGCGCGCCGCCTTGTGGGTGTCGCGCGCCGCGCCGTCCTGGTCGTGCTGCATCCGCCGCACCAGGACCGACAGCACGTGCCGGCCGGGTCCGCGCTGCGGGCCGCGCACCGGGAAGACCGCCGTGTCCGACCAACTTCCCCGCCGGATGGTGCTGTTGTCGGGCACCGGCATCCGGTGGGTGCCCAGCGGCTCACCGTCCAGCCACGCCATCAGCAGTCCCTGCGTGCCGGTGCTGTAGGCGAGGGAGACCGATTCGACGCTCGTGGAGTCCGTGAACGTGCCGCGGTACCAGACGTCCCCGTAGTGGAATCCGTAGTCGTCGGCGAACAGCACCGGCTGCCCCTTCGGCACGGGGGTCGTGCTGTGCGAGGACGTCCGGTCGGCGGGCTTCCACGCCGAGTCGTCGAAGCCCGGCCCGGACTCGGGGTTCTCGGTGCGCGTCCGCCAGCCGCCGAGCTCGGGCAGCGTCACCTCGGGCACGCCCGGCAGCGGCGCGCCGGCCCGCACGCTCCCCGAGCCGGTGGCCGACACCGGCACCGCGCGGCCGTTCCACGTCACACCGCCGATTCCGTGCGGCCCCCACATCTCCAGCCCGGTCTCCCCGACGGTGTCGCCGGTGAGGTGCACCGTGGAGCCGCGCACGGTGGCGGTGCGCAGCAGCGCGGGGCCGTGGACCAGCAGGGAGCCCGACGGGGTGTCGTACGGCCACAGACGCATCGAGGTCGCCTCGTCGGCGAAGAGCAGCAGCAGCGGGCGGTCGTTTCCGTCGCCCTCCACCCGGACCCCGATCAGCCCGCCGGCGCCGAGCGGGACGGTCAGGCGCAGCAGGCCCCGGTCGTAGGCGTACGCGGCCTGCTGGCTCATCCGGGTGACCAGCGGCTCCTCGGCGGCCTCCAGCACCACGCGGGCCAAGTCGCCCTGCGGCCCGCAGAACACGGCGACGTCCTGCTGTCCCGCGGTGAGGAACAGCATCGGCTGCGCGGTCGAGTACCGCACCTTGCGCCGCCCCAGCGACAGCCCGGTGACCATCAGCCGGGCGTCCCGGGCCGGCACGGTCACCGGCAGGTCGGCGCCGACCGCGCGCAGCGTCGAGGAGACCTCCTGGTCGCCGTCGTTGCGCAGGACGTAGACGTGGGCGCCGGTGTCCGGGTTCTTCAGGTGGTACGTCCTCAGCCCGCGCACCTTCACAGCGGCCGCGCGGTCCAGCCTGGCGAAGTCCGGGATGCGCTGGAGCATGTGCCCGATCTGGTGCATCGGCACCAGCTTGTCGCTGGGCCGGCGACCCTCGTCGAGGGCCGCCCCGTAGTCGTACGACGTGTAGACGACCGGCGCGGGCAGCCAGCCCCAGGAGGTGCCGCCGAACGCCATGTACACGTTGTGGACGGTGATGCCGTTGGCGAGGTGGGTCAGATAGAAGCGCCGCTCGTACGCCGCGTCCCGGGTGCGCCGCGACTCCGCGTATCCCTTGCCCTTCGACCAGGCACCGCCCCACGGATCGAACCAGCCGCCGCCGGACTCCGGCATGAACCCGGGTGTGCGCGGACTGGCGCTCGCCCCGCCGGTCTTGCCGCCGCTCCCGAAGTACCCCCAGTCGGGCGGGGTCTGGGACGGCGACGGGTACCCGTCGAACCCGTACAGCCACCGCCGCTTCTCACCGCCGGTGTCGAACGAGCCGGGGATCCAGTGGCCGTTCCTGCCCTTGTCGTTGTGGAAGAGGGGGACGTCGATGCCGTCGGCGCGCACCTTCTTGTACAGGTGGGCCATGTAGGCGCGACCGGTCGGCTCGTCCACGTGGGCGTCGTACTCGTTCTCGATCTGGTAGAGCAGGACCGTGCCGGTGCCCCGGGTGAACAGGTGCCGGGCGGCGATGGCGTCGACGTGACCCAGCCACTCGTCGACGTGTTTCAGGTACGTGGGATCGGCGGTCCGCGCGGTGCCCTCGGTGGCGGTCAGCCAGCCGGGGAAGCCGCCGCCGTCGACCTCGGCGTTGATGTAGGGGCCGGGGCGCAGGATGACGTAGAGGCCGGTCTCGGCGGCCATGCGCAGGAACAGGTCCAGATCCCGCACCCCGGTGAAGTCGTACTTTCCCGGGGCGGGGGAGTGGTAGTTCCAGGCCACGTAGACGCTGACGGCGTTGTAGCCGTAGGCGCGCATCTTCTGGAGCACGTCCCGCCACAGGGCGGGGCTCGGCAGCCTGAAGGGGTGCATCTCGCCCGACCACAGCACCAGCCGCCGGCCGTCCACCAGCAGCGAGTAGCGGTCGAAGCCGACGCTGTGCCGCCGTCCGTCGGCGCGCGGCGGGGGCGGCGGCGGGCCGGTGGGCACGGAGCGGGCGGCGTAGGCCGACGGCGCCCCCGGTCCGCCGCTGCCGCCCAGGGCCAGTCCGAGCGCGGCGGCGCCGGCGAGGGCGCTGAATGAACGTCTGCTGAGCGCCAAGGGTGTGCCTCCGGGGCGATCTTACGGGGCGCGGGTGCCGCCATTCTGCACGGAAGCCGAGCCGCGCCCCGCACGCACACGGAACTCGGCGCCGCCGCACGACGGCGTACGAGCGGCGCCGGAGTCCCGCGGAGAGGCCCCCTGGCCCCGCCGCTAGCCCGCTTGTCCCATGCCTGCCGCGTTCGGCCAGTTCTGGGGGCTGGGCCAGCCGGTCGCCGGGGCCGGGGTCAGGCCGGGGGCGGCGGGGGGCGGGGCGGTCATGCCGCGCACCTGGGCGGCGGTGAGGCCGCCGCGGGCGGGGACACCCGGCGGGGTGGGGCCGGGAGCGGGCGCCGGTACGGGTGCCGGGGCGGGGGCGGGAGCCGGGACCTGTTGTGCCGCCGGTGCCAGGGGGTGCATCGGGGCCGGTGCGGGGGCCGGCGGCTGGGCGGTGGCCGCCGGCAGGGGCGTGCCGGGGGCGACCTGCTGCGGGGCGGTGGCCGCCGACGCCGTGACGGGGAGCGGCATCCCGGTGCCGGCGGCCGGGGCGGCTGTCCCCGGGGCCGCGGCCATACCAGGAACGGCGGCCACGGCGGCCTGCGCGGTGGCGGGCATCCGCAGCCCGCCCCCGTTGGTCTCGCTCACCAGCCGGTCCACCGCGGCCGTACCCGAGCTGTAGTTGGTCCCTGTACCCAGCTCGGGTACGGCCGCTCCCCTCCCGCTCCCGTAGAGCACCTGTTCCAAGGCGGAGACGAGACGACGAACGTCCACCTCGGGGCGCACCACGAGCCGCAGGAAGCGGCTGGAGGAGCCGATCTTGTTGCCGCACTCACGGACCAGGATCCGGTGCTCGGTGAGCAGCCGGTCCCGCACCACGGTGCCCTCGGCGCCCACGGGAAGGCGCACGAAGAGGAAGTTGCCCTGGGACGGGTAGACCGTCAGACCGGGCAGCGCCGAGAGGTGGGCGGCCATCTCCAGCCGGTCGCGGCGCACATGCTGAAGGCTCTGCCGGTACTCCGCGCCGTGCTCCTTGAGCATGAACACCACGTGCTCGGCGAAGGAGTTGAGGTTCCACTTCGGCAGCATCGAACGGACCTTGCCCGCCAGTGCCGGATTGGCGACCAGGTACCCGAAGCGGATGCCGTGCAGGCCGAAGTTCTTGCCCAGGCTGCGCAGCACGACCACGTTCGGGCGCAGCATCGCCTCCTGCACCACACTCGGCTCGGCCTCGGCGTCGGCGAACTCCAGGAACGACTCGTCGATCACCACCAGGTCCAGATCGGCCAGGGCGTCCATGAACTGCACCAGCGCGTGCTTGGGCACGAAGCCGCCGTCGGGGTTGTTGGGGTTGCAGACCACGGCGACCCTGGTCCCCCGCGCCCGGATGAACTCGACGTACTGCGCCGGGTCCAGGGCGAAGCCGTTGGACTCCTGGAGCGGGAACATGTCGACCCGCTTGCCGGTCTCCATGGGCTGGTCGGTCCAGCGGCCGAAGGTGGGGACGGGGACGGCCAGGGACTCACGCACGAGCAGATGGTCGATCCAGGTGATCAGCTCGGTGGAGCCGTTGCCCATCGCCACGCACTGGGGCGGCAGTTGGAGAAGACTGCACAGTTCGGCGGTGATCGTGTCGGCGCTGGACGGGTAGTACGTGACGATCTCGCGCAGCCGTGTCGCCATGTCCTGGAACATGGCGGGCGTGGGGAAGTAGGGGTTGCACGGAATGCAGAAGTCCACCGGCCCGGCCCCGTCGCCGCCCTCCCGCGTCAGCGCGGCCATCGACGGGCTGTGCGCCGCGGTGCTGCGGAACAGCGAGGTGACGTTGTCAGCCATCAGATTCCTTTCGAGGGGGCCGTCGACTGCAGCCGGTGGGGAAGGGGAGTTCGTCTGCCGAATGTGTGACCTTTCCGGGCGGTGCTCGTTGAATGTGGGGTGGGCAGGTCTTCGAGCCGGGGCTGATCGGGGGCGTTGTGGTTGTGGCCAGAGGCGACCGCCGTGAATCGCAGCACACTGCTGTCACCGAAACCCTGCGCCGTGCACGGAGGGGCCAAGGGTGCTCCGCGCGTACAAGTTCCTCCTGCGCCCCACCGTGCGTCAGACGGCCGCGCCGGATGGGATGGTGCGGGACCACCTCCCGGTCCTCTGCCACGTGGCCCAGCCACTGACGCAGGAAGCCCGCGCCTTCACGCGTGGGTGGAGTCACGGAACCTCCGTGTGTGGCGGGCCCGGCGGGGACGACCGGGCCCGTCGTCCTGGGGTGGCCCGCGCGGGGGAGCACGGGCCACCCATGGATACGGAGACGGAGGCGGCGTTGTTCAACTCATGTGTGGGAAGTGTGATTCCCGGGTACCGCGACCCCGCGCGGGTGCGGCGCGGGCCGGTTCACGAGCCGGACCTGCGCTTGTTCCACACGTCGAACCCGACCGCCGCAAGCAGCGCCAGGCCCTTGATGACCTGCTGCCAGTCGGTGCCGACGCTGAGCAGGTTCATGCCGTTGTTCAGCACGCCGAGGACGAGGCCGCCGATGATCGCGCCGAGCACGGTGCCGACACCGCCGCTCATGGAGGCGCCGCCGATGAACGACGAGGCGATCGCCTCCAGTTCGTAGTTCACGCCCGCCTTCGGAGAGGCCGCGTTCAGGCGGGCCGCCACCACCAGACCCGCCAGGGCCGCGAGCACGCCCATGTTCAGGAACACCTGGAAGGTGACCCGCCTGTCCTTGACGCCGGACAGCTTCGCGGCGGGCAGGTTGCCGCCGATGGCGTAGATGTGGCGGCCGAAGACGGCGTTGCGCATCACATAGCCGTAGCCGACCACCAGCACGCCGAGGACGATCAGCACGATCGGCGCGCCCTTGTAGCTGGCGAGCAGCAGCGTGACGATCAGGACCGCGGCGACGAGGGCGACGAGCTTGAGCGCGAACAGCCGCGCGGGCGGCACGTCGAGGGAGAACTCCTGCTGCCGGCGCCGGTCGCGCACCTCCTGCCACACCACGGAGGCGATCAGGACGAGGCCGAGGAGCAGGGTGAGGTTGTGGTAGTTGGTGTTCGGGCCGACCTCGGGCAGGAAGCCGTTGCCCATCTTCTGGAGCCCACCCGGGAACGGGCCGAGGGTCTGGCCCTTGAGCAGGATCTCCGTCAGACCGCGGAAGAGCAGCATCCCGGCGAGGGTGACGATGAACGACGGTATGCCCAGGTAGGCGATCATGAACCCTTGCAGCGAGCCCGCTGCCGCCCCCACCAGCAGGCACAGGCCCACCGCGACCGGCCACGGCACCTGGTGGCTGACCGTCAGCGCCGCCGCCACCGCGCCGACGAAAGCGGTCAGCGAGCCGACCGACAGGTCGATGTGGCCCGCGATGATCACCATCATCATGCCGATGGCCAGGATCAGGATGTAGCTGTTCTGGAGCACCAGGTTGGAGACGTTGCGCGGCAGCAGCAGGTCCCCTCCGGTCCAGATCTCGAACAGGACGACGATCAGGCCGAGCGCGATCAGCATGCCGTACTGCCGCATGTTGCGGCGCAGGCCGTTCAGCACCAGCCGGAGCAGACCGTGGCCGGCGGCCGCCGCGCCGCGCTCCGGTGGCGCGGGGGCCGGGGTCTGCGCGGTCACGTCCGTGCTCATCGCGTCACCTCTTCGTCCTTCGTGTTCTTCGTCATGTGGCGCATCAGCACTTCCTGGGTGGCCTCGGCCCGCGGCACCTCACCGGTCAGCCGCCCCGCGGCCATCGTGTAGATGCGGTCGCACATGCCGAGCAGCTCCGGCAGTTCGGAGGAGATGAAGACGACCGCCTTGCCCTGGGCGGCCAACCGGTCGATGACCGTGTAGATCTCGTACTTGGCGCCCACGTCGATGCCGCGCGTGGGCTCGTCCAGGATCAGCACGTCCGGACCGGCGAAGATCCACTTGCTGAGGACGACCTTCTGCTGGTTGCCGCCGGACAGCCTGCCCACCGGCTCGAAGACGGTCGGCGCCTTGATGTTCATGGACGTGCGGAAGCCCTCGGCGACCTGCCGCTCCTCGTGCTCGTCCACCACGCCCCGCCGGGCCACCTTGCGCAGCGCGGTCAGCGAGATGTTCCGGTGGACGGTGTCGATGAGGTTCAGGCCGTAGTGCTTGCGGTCCTCGGTGACATAGGCGATGCCGTGCCCGACCGCCTCCGCGACGGTCCTGGTGTTGATCTCCCGGCCGTCCTTGAGGACCATGCCGGCCGCGTACCGGCCGTAGGCGCGGCCGAAGACGCTCATCGCCAGTTCGGTGCGGCCGGCGCCCATCAGGCCCGCGATGCCGACGATCTCCCCGCGCCGCACCCGGACCGACACGTCGTCGACGACCCGGCGCTGCCGGTCGATCGGGTGGAACACCGTCCAGCCCCGGATCTCCAGGGCCGGGGCCGCGCCCTCCTCGGGCTGGTGCGGGGTGCGTTCGGGAAAGCGGTGGTCGAGGTCGCGGCCGACCATGCCGGCGATGATCCGCTCCTCGGTGGTGCCGGCCGCCTTCACGTCCAGGGTCTCGATGGTGCGGCCGTCGCGCAGGATCGTCACCGAGTCGGCGACCCGGCGGATCTCGTTCAGCTTGTGGGAGATGACGATCGAGGTGATGCCCTGCTTCTTCAACTCCAGGATCAGACGCAGGAGTTTGCCGCTGTCCTCGTCGTTCAGGGCGGCCGTCGGCTCGTCCAGGATGAGCAGCTTCACCGACTTCGACAGCGCCTTGGCGATCTCCACGAGCTGCTGCTTGCCGACGCCGATGTCGGCGACCCGAGTCTCGGGGTGCTCGTCGAGGCCGACGCGGCGCAGCAGTTCGGTGGCGTGCCGGAGGGTGTCGTTCCAGTTGATGAACCCGCGGGTGGCGTGTTCGTTGCCGAGGAAGATGTTCTCCGCGATGGACAGGTACGGCACCAGCGCCAGTTCCTGGTGGATGATGACGATGCCGCGCCGCTCGCTGGCCCGGATGTCCCTGAAACGGCAGACCTCCTCCTCGAAGAGGATCTCGCCCTCGTAACTTCCGTGCGGATGGACGCCGGAGAGCACTTTCATCAGGGTGGACTTGCCGGCGCCGTTCTCCCCGCAGATGGCGTGCACCTCGCCCCGGCGAACCGTCAGCGTGACGTCCGACAGCGCCTTGACACCGGGAAAGGTCTTGCCGATCGAGCGCATTTCCAGGACGGGTCCCGCCATGGTCGTGCCTTCCAGTCGGTTGGGGTCGGTGGATGCGGCGGTCGCTTCCCGGCTACTTGTTCAGCTCGGCGTCGGTGTAGTAGCCGCCCTTGACCAGGACCTCCTCGTAGTTGCTCTGGTCGACGCTCACCGGTTGCAGCAGGTAGGCCGGGACCACCTTCGTGCCGTTGTCGTAGGTCTTGGTGTCGTTGACCTGCGGCTTCTTGTCCTTCAGAGCGTCGTCGACCATGGCCGAGGCGACCTCGGCGAGCTTGCGGGTGTCCTTGTAGACGGTCTGCGTCTGCTCGCCCGCGATGATCGACTTCACCGAGGCCAGCTCGGCGTCCTGACCGGTGACGACGGGCAGCGGTTTGCTCCCCGAGCCGTAGCCGTCCGACTTCAGCGCGGAGAGGATGCCGATGGAAATGCCGTCGTAGGGCGAGAGCACCGCGTCGACCCGGCCGCTCTTGTAGGAGGAGGTGAGGATGTCGTCCATGCGCCGCTGCGCGGTCGCGCCGTCCCAGCGCAGGGTGGTGACCTTGGTGAGCTGCGTCTGGCCGGACCTCACCTTCAGCTTGCCGCTGTCCAGGTACGGCTTCAGGACGCTCATCGCGCCGTTGAAGAAGTACTTGGTGTTGTTGTCGTCGTTGGAGCCGGCGAACAGCTCGATGTTGAACGGGCCCTTGCCGCCCTTCAGGCCGAGCTTGTCGACGATGTAGCCGGCCTGGAGCCGGCCGACCTTCTCGTTGTCGAAGGAGGCGTAGTAGTCGACGTGCTCCGTGCCGAGGATCAGCCGGTCGTAGGCGATGACCGGGATGCCGGCGTCGGCCGCCTCCTGGAGCACGTTGTTCAGCGACTTGTTGTCGATGGCGGCGACGATCAGGCCCTTGACGCCCTGGGTGATCAGGTTCTCGATCTGCGAGACCTGGGTGTCGGGGTTGTCCTCGCCGAAGACCAGCTTGGTCCGGTAGCCCTTGGCCTGGAGGTCCTTGACGACGTTGTCGCCGTCGGAGATCCACCGCTCGGAGGACTTCGTCGGCATCGCGACGCCGATGGTGGCGCCCTTGGTGCTGCCCGCCTTCTCCTTGCTGCCGCCCTCGCTGTTCTGCCCGCAGGCGGACAGGGTCAGGGCGAGGGACGCGGCTGCGGCCGTGGCGGCGAGGGCGGCTCTGCGGTTGCGCATGGTGATCAGTCCTTGTCCGTCTGGTCGGGGTGGGGTGTGGGGAGGTGCTCTCGGCGTCTGCCAGGCGTCTGTCAGGCGCCGGTGGGGAAGCGGTGGAGCGGGCCCGGCAGCCGGGAGCCGAGCGGCGCCATGTCACCGGCGGCGCCGTGTCGGGCGAGCAGGTCCAGGGCGAGCCGGCCGCGCCGCACCCGTTCCCGAGCGGTGGCCAGGGTGAGCTCGCGCAGGTGGTGTCCGTACGGGTAGATGCCGGGCGCCTTGGACAGGCCGAACTTCAGATAGAGCGGTGCGCCGCGCCGGATCAGCTCGGCGACCTCGTACATCCGCACATAGCCGCCGAGGTCGTCGGGTGCCTCGATGTACATGTCCATGGGGGCGCCCGACACCCGCCGGATCTCGGTGAGGTGATCGAGTGTCAGATCGCTGGGCACATTGACGGAGTCGGCGCCCAGCCGCTCGAAGACGGCGTACGACGCCGGGTTCACCGGGCCGATCAGCGCGGACACCTTCAGGGTGGTGTCGGCCGGGATCAGTCCCGTCGTACGCGCCCGGTGCAGCGTCCACAGCACCCCCTCGTCGGCGACGAGCAGGCAGCGCACACCCAACTCCGTGGCCCGTACGGCGTCTTCGACGCAACCGGCGACCGCGTCGTGGCCGCGGGCGCGCAGCCCCGCCCCGCGCGAGTCGGAGCGCACCGAGCCGCCGGTGTCCCAGGTGCCGCGCGGGCCGGTGAACAGGCACAGCTCGACGCCGCGTGCGGCACTCGCCCCGGCCATCTCGGTGATCTCGGCGTCGGTCAGCATCCACACGCCGCTGCCCTGGCTGATCCGGTGGATCGGCACATCGAGCCGTGCGGCCTCGTCGAGGACCACCGCCAGCGCCTCCGGGCCCTCGCACGAGGGGATCTCGGTGCGCCAGCGGCCGCCGCCCGGGAAGGCGTGGGGCGAGGCGTCGGCGGGGTCGAGGGCGGGGGCGCCCAGGCCGAGCGCGGTGAGCGCCTGCTCACCGGGCCTGCGGGCGGCCGTTGCGGAAGCGTCGGTCACAGGCAGTCCTTCGTGTTCGGTATCTCGGACAAGGTTCGCGACTCCGGATGTGGCGGGCCGTGCAGGGGACCGGCGGTGAACCGGCCCCGGTGCGCCGCTCACGGCGTCGTAGGGTCACGCCGTGAGCGGCGCACGGTCACGGGCGGAGCAGCACCTTGCCCACCTTCGGATCGCCCGCACCGACCAGATCGATGGCGTGCGAGAACTCGGCGAGCGGGAGTTCGTGGGTGACGAGCGGGAGCGGATCGAGCAGCCCGGCCGCGAACACCCGCACCGTGTGTGCCCAGGCGTGCGGCGGCGCCCCGAAGACGGTGTGCACCTCCAGCTGCCGTACGACGAGGTCGGTCGGGTCCAGTCCCTCGGCGCCCGGTGCCGGGATGCCCGTCAGGACCAGCCGCCCACCGCGTCTGAGCAGCGCGGCGGCGGTCCGCGCCGCGTCCGCGGACCCGGCGGTCTCGATCACCACGTCGAAGCCGCCGGGCAGCCGCCGGTCCTTGGTGGAGAAGCCGGTGGCGCCGAACCGCCGGGCCAGGGCCTCGCGGTCGTCGCGTGTGCCGACGACCAGCAGCTCGGCCGGAGAGAGGGCCTTGAGGAACTGGACGGCGAACATCCCGAGCGTGCCGGTGCCGACCACGGCGACCCGCTCGCCCGGCCGGGCGTCCGCCTTCAGCGCGGCGGCCGCGACACATGCGGCCGGCTCCAGCAGGGCGGCAGCGGTGAGGTCGGCGTCCTCGGGCAGCACGTGCAGCAGCCTGGCCGGCAACGTCAGCGTGGCGGCCATGGCGCCGGGCCGGGTGAAGCCGGTCTCCTCGTAGCCCGCAGTGCACAGGGTCGTCTCGCCCGCGTGACAGCGGTCGCACACCTGGCAGTTGCGGAAACCCTCGCCGACCACCTTGCGGCCCACGAGACCGCCGGGCACCCCGGTGCCCACCCGCCGGACCGTCCCGGACCACTCGTGGCCCGGCGTCAGCGGGTAACGGACGTACCCCTCGGGCCGGTTGCCCTGGTACACCTCGCGGTCGCTGCCGCAGATCCCCACGGCGTGCACGGCGACCAGTGCCTCGCCCGGACCCGGGTCGCGCGGCGTGTGCCCGGCGATCCGGTGCGCGCCCGGGGCCTCGACGACGACCTCGGCGCTCACTTCGTCCCCTTCGGCCTGCGCTGCTCCCAGCCCTCGGCCCACAGGTCGAACCGGGCCTGCTGCTGGGGGAATTCGGCCGCCGCGTCGACGTCCAGCTCGACGCCGAGACCGGGCGCGTCGGAGAGGTGGAAGCAGCCGTCCTCCGGGTCCACCCGGGGCGCGCCCCTGACCACCTTCTTGATCTCCGCGTCCGCGAAGTCGTTGAAATGCTCCAGGACCTTGAAGTTCGGTGTGGCGAAACCCACTTGGAGCGAGGCCGCGGTGAGCACGGACCCGCCCACGTTGTGCGGGGCGACGAGCATGTAGTGCGTCTCGGCGGTCGCGGCCAGCTTCCGGGTCTCCCAGATGCCGCCGATGTGGCCGACGTCCGGCTGGATGATGTCGGCGGACTGGTCGTCGAAGAGCTCGCGGAACTCGATCCGGTCGTGGATGCGCTCTCCGGTGGCGACCGGTACGTCCACCTTGGCGGCGACCTTCCGCAGCGCCTTCAGGTTCTCCGGCGGGACGGGCTCCTCCAGCCAGGCCGGGGCGAAGGGCGCCATCTCCCCGGCCAGTCGGACGGCGGTGGCGGGGGAGAAGCGGCCGTGCATCTCCAGCATCAGCTCGGCGTCCGGGCCGATGGCGTCCCGTACGGCCTCGATGAGCGAGACGGCGTACAGGGTTTCCTCGTGGTCGAGTTCGAAGTGCCCGGTGCCGAAGGGGTCGATCTTGAGCGCCCGGTAACCGCGCTCCATGACCTCCCGCGCGGCCTTGTGGTACGCCTCCGGGGTGCGCTCGGTGGTGTACCAGCCGTTGGCGTACGCCTTGACCCGGTCGGTCACCTTGCCGCCGAGCAGTTGCCACACGGGGACGCCGAGCGCCTTGCCCTTGATGTCCCAGCAGGCCATCTCCACCACCGCGATGCCGGACATCACGATCTCACCCGCGCGGCCGAAGTCGCCGTACTTCATGCGGCGGACGAGGTCCTCGGCGGCGAACGGGTCGGAGCCGAGGATGTGGTTGGCCTCGGCCTCCCTCAAGTAGCCGATGAGCGCGTCGGTGTGGCCCAGCATCCGGGTCTCGCCGACCCCCGTGATGCCCTCGTCGGTGTGCACCTGGACGTAGGTCAGGTTGCGCCACGGCGTCCCGACCACATGGGTGCTGATTCCGGTGATGCGCACGGCGCCCGCCCCTCGGCTGCTCGACATCGATGTCGTTGTTCGAGATTTCGTCAGACGTTCGAAATGCTGGCGAGACAGTAAGGAGGGGGTGGTGAGGGTGTCAATGGGTCCGACAGATAACGGTTTCGGCGAGACTTTCGACCACTCTTTCGATCCCGCACAGAACCTTCACAGGGGTGCCTAGGAACCATGCCCATCCGGAACTTACTCTTCCCGCGTCATGAACTACTGCCACCCGTGCCGACGGCACCTCAACGGCGCCCTCGCCTGCCCGGGGTGCGGCACCCCAGTGGAGACCCTTCCCGCGTACGCGGGGGATCCGGGGGTGGGCGCGGAGGCGGTGGCCGTCCAAGTCCCGCGGGAGAGCGGAGAGCTCCACCTCGAAGAGGGGCGGGATGGGCACGACGGCCATGACAGCCACGACGGGCACGACGAGGAGGGGCTCGGCGGCGGTCCTGCCGAGCCGGAGGGGCGGGCCGGGCGGCGCCGCCCGCGCGGCCGCGGCCGGGGCGGAGCCGCCGAGGCGGCCCGGACGGACGCCGAGGACGCAGGCGGCGCAGGGAACGCGGAGGACGCCGAGGACGCCGAGGACACGGAGAGCGCGGAGGCCGTGGGGCGCCGGGGTGCGAGCCGGCGGGACCGCAAGGCCGCGGCCCACCGCAGGCGCCGCCGCCGGGTCCTGCTGATAGCCATCGGCTTCGTACTGGCGGGCGGTGGTCTGAGCCTGGCCGAACTCGGCGTCGACGCACCGGGCCTGCCGGGCTTCTCCCACCCCGAACCGGCGGCGGTCGGTGACGACGTGGAGGAGGGCGACGCGTCCCCGACCGGTACCGGCGGGACGACCGCGCCGGCTGACGGCGCTCCGGCGGCCGGTACGGGCACGGCTTCGCCGGACGCCTCCAAGTCGGCCTCGCCCTCCGCCTCAGCGAAGGACGGGAAACCGGAACCGGACGCGAGCGACGCGAGCAGCCCCCGGGAGTCGGCCGAGGCGACGGCGCAGGACGGCGCGGGCGGGGGCTCGGACGGTCCTGGTGCGCCGGACCCGGTGACCTCGGAGGCGCCCCGGCCCGCGGACCCGCCGACGACGGACCCCGCCCCACCGGCCCCTCAGCCGGATCCGACCCCCACGCCGACGCGCAAGTGCGACCGCTTCCTGTGGTGGTGCACGTAGGGAGCGATCCACGGGCCTGCGGGCCGCCCTGTCGGCACGGGCTCCACGTCGCCGTGAAGGCGGCCGCGGTCAGCCGAGTCCCCCCTGGTCCATCATCCGCCGCAGCAGGTCCCGCAGTGCCAGCCGCTCCCCCTCGGAGAGGCCCGCCAGCGGTTCCCGCGCGAAGCGCAGCCCTTCCCGCAGCTCCCGGGCCACCCGCCGCCCCTCCTCGGTCGCCGCCGCGAGCTTCACCCGCCGGTCGCCCGGATCCGGCTGCCGCTCCACCAGTCCCCGCGTCTCCAGCCGGTCCACGATCCCCGTGACGTTCGACGGCTCGCACTTCAGCTTCTGCGCCAGCTTCCGCATCGGCAGCGGTTCCAGCGACAGCAGGCTCAGCAGCCGCGCCTGCGCCCCGGTCAGCGCGTGCTCCCCGGCGGCTTCCTCGTAGTCCTCGTAGAACCGGGCCACGACGTCGCCGATCAGTTCGACGACCTCCAGGGTCAGCGCGTCGGGTCGGCGGGTGTTCGGTGCGGCGGCCATGCGTCCAGCGTACCGGCTTACTTGACTTCATGAAATATTCAGGCGCATGGTTGTTTCAGTAACTGAAGTAACTGAAAGGCGCTGTCGTGATCAACCGAGAATGGCACCTGCTCAGCCGTCCGGTCGGCTGGCCGAAGCCCGAGGACTTCGCCCTGGTCGAGACCGAGATCCCGCAGCCGGGCGAGGGTCAGGTCCTCGTACGCAACGAATACCTCTCCGTCGACCCTTATATGCGGGGCCGGATGAGTGCGGCCAAGTCGTACGCCGCGCCGTACGAACTGGGCAGGCCCATGCAGGGCGGCGCCGTCGGCGAGGTCGTCGCCTCCGAGGCCGAGGGGATCGCCGTCGGCGACCACGTCCTGCACTTCGGCGGCTGGCGCGAGTACGCCGCCGTGAACGGCCGCGGCGCGGTCAGGGTCGACCCCGCGGCGGCGCCCCTGCCGGCGTACCTCGGCGTGCTGGGCATGACCGGGCTGACCGCCTACGCCGGTCTGCTGCGCACCGCCTCCTTCAAGGAGGGCGACGCCGTCTTCGTCTCCGGCGCGGCCGGCGCGGTCGGCGGTCAGGTCGGGCAGATCGCCAGGCTCAAGGGCGCCTCGCGGGTGATCGGCTCCGCCGGCTCCGACGAGAAGGTCCGGCTGCTGACCGAGGAGTACGGCTTCGACGCCGCCTTCAACTACAAGAGCGGCCCGGTGGCCGAGCAGTTGAGGGCCGCCGCCCCGGACGGCATCGACGTCTACTTCGACAACGTCGGCGGCGAGCACCTGGAAGCCGCCATCGGCTCCCTCAACCTGGGCGGCCGCATCGCGATCTGCGGAATGATCTCGGTCTACAACAACACCGAGCCCGCCCCGGGTCCGAAGAACCTCGCCCGTCTGATCCAGACCCGTGGCCGCATCGAGGGCTTCCTCGTCGGCGACCACTACGACCTCCAGCCCGAGTTCGTGCGGGAGGTCGGCGCCTGGGTGCGCTCGGGGGAGCTGAAGTACCGCGAGACCTTCGTCGAAGGCATCGGGAACACGCTGGAGGCCTTCCTCGGCGTGCTGCGCGGCGACAACACCGGGAAGATGATCGTCAAGCTGTGACCCCATCCGGCGGCCGTTCCCTGAAGTTTCGCTATGCGGTAGCTTCTTTCCGGAACTCGAAACCGCCAGGTGCGACCGTGGGCGCGAGTCGCGGCGGACGAAGGAAGGAACGCAACCCCATGCCCAGCCCTGCAATCCGACGTTCTGACGTCCTGTACACCGCCGTCGCCACCGCCGAGAACGGCCGCGACGGCCGGGTCGCCACCGACGACGGCAAGCTCGACGTCGTCGTCAACCCGCCCAAGGAGATGGGCGGCAGCGGCGCCGGCACCAACCCGGAGCAGCTGTTCGCCGCCGGCTACAGCGCCTGCTTCCAGGGCGCCCTCGGCGTCGTCGCCCGCCAGGAGGGCGCCGACATCTCCGGCTCCACCGTCACCGCGAAGGTCGGCATCGGCAAGAACGAGGACGGATTCGGGATCATCGTGGAGATCTCGGCCGACATCCCGAACGTCGACGCCGCGACGGCCAAGAGCCTGGTGGAGAAGGCCCACCAGGTGTGCCCGTACTCGAAGGCGACCCGGGGGAACATCACGGTGACGCTGGGCTGAGCCGACGGCTCGGTCGCCTGCGGGCGCTTCCAGCCGGTGTCGAGGGCCCGATCGCGCTCTGCGCCTCGCGCCTCCGCGCGTTCGCGCTCTCGGCACCGGCGCGCCCCCACCGTCGGTGGGGCCTGCGCGGGTCGAGCACCCGCCGCCCGTGGACGTACGCGCGCAACTGCCCCTCGTGGTCCGGCCGCTGAGCCGCCACGAACGCGGCGAACTCCTCCCGCACCGGTTCGCAGCCGTCGGCGACGGTGCCGTGGATCTCCAGGGTCATCCGCGGGCGCGTACCCGGAGGACGGGCGGGCGCGGGCCCCGCATACAGTTTTTCCATGCGTGACCTCGGGGCCGGTTTCGCCCATCTCCTCAAAGGCCAGCGCTGGATGGCCCGGCACGGGCAGTCGTACCGCTTCGGACTGCTCCCGGGCCTGATCACGCTGGTGCTGTATGCGGCGGCGCTCACCGCGCTCGCGCTGTGGGGCGGCGACGCCGTCACCTGGGCCACCCCCTTCGCCGGCGACTGGCCGGGCCCCTGGACCGGACTCTTCCGCGGCCTGCTCACCGCCGTGCTGTTCGCCCTGGGGCTGCTCCTCGCCGTGGTCACCTTCACCGCGGTCACCCTCCTGATCGGCCAGCCCTTCTACGAGAGCCTGTCCGAGCAGGTGGACCGGGACGTGTCGCCCGACGGCACGGCGCCCGAGTCCGGCCTGCCGCTCTGGCGCGACCTGTGGATCTCGGCCCGCGACAGCCTGCGCATCGTCGTGCGGGCCGCGCTGTGGGGCGTGCTGCTCTTCGCGCTGGGCTTCCTGCCGTTCGTCGGACAGACGGTCGTGCCGGTGCTCGGGTTCTTCGTCACCGGCTTCTTCCTGACCGAGGAGCTCACCGCCGTCGCCCTCCAGCGCCGGGGCGTCGGTCTCGGCGACCGACTGGCCCTCCTGCGCTCCCGCAAGCTGCTGGTCTGGGGCTTCGGCGCCCCGCTCGGCCTGGCCTTCCTGGTGCCGTTCGTGGCGGTGTTCCTGATGCCGGGCGCGGTCGCGGGCGCCACCCTGCTCGCCCGTGAGCTGCTGGACGAGGAGACCGGCGACGCGGTCACCCCGGCACCCCGGACGCCGCCGCCGTCGCAGTCGCAGTCGGCGGCACCCGCCTGACGCGGGGGCCGGGCACAGCCGGGCGAAGCCGCCCTCGTTTGTGAAGGGTTCGTACGAGATCGCGGCACAGCGCCCGATGACCGGCCGGCTTCTCCCCCCGGCGGTTAACGTCGGGTCCGGGCCGAGTCTGCCCACCGGCAGCCCCGGTCCGGGACCTGACCCCTGGGCCGGGGCTGGGCCGGGGCGCTCAGCGCGCCGAGAAGCCGTACACCGTCCGCGAGCGGAAGACCTCGCCGGGCCTGAGCCCGGTGCTCGGGAAGCCGGGGCGGTTGGGGGAGTCCGGGAAGTGCTGGGTCTCCAGGGCGATCCCGTCTCCCGGGGCGAAGGGGGCGGGGAGGTGGTCGCCGGTGTAGAGCTGGAGGCCCGGCTCGGTCGTCGCCACCGTCAGGACCCGGCCGGACGCCGGATCGTGCAACTCGGCGACCTCCACCGGCTCGTCGGTGACGCCCTTGTCGAGGACCAGGTTGTGGTCGTAGCCGGAGCCCACCTTCCGCGTCTCCCGGAAGTCGAAGCGGGTGCCCGCCACCTCGTCGAGGGCGCCGGTCGGGATCAGATCCGCGTCCACCGGCGTGTACCGGGAGGCGGCTAGCCGCAGTTCGTGCCCGCCCGCGTCGCCGAAGCCGCCGAGGTTCCAGTACGAGTGGCTGGTGAGGTTGACGACGGTCGGCGCGTCCGTGACCGCCGTGTAGGCGATGTGCAGGGCTCCCGCCTCGTCCAGGGTGTACGTCACCGAGACCTCCAGGCGGCCCGGGAAGCCCTCCTCGCCGTGCGGGCTGACCCGGCTGAGCCGCACGCCGTGCTCGACCGGTGCCGCCTCCCACATCCGCTTGTCGAAGCCGCCGTCACCGCCGTGCAGCGAGTTGCCGCCCTCGTTCCGCTCCAGCGCGTACGTCCGCCCGTCCAGCGGAAAGCGGCCCCCGGCGATCCGGTTGGCGTACCGCCCGATCAGCGCGCCGAGGAACGGCTCGGGGTGGGCCAGGTAGCCGTCCAGGCCGGGGAACCCCAGCACGACGTCCGCAGTGCGCCCGTCCCGGTCCGGGACCTCCACCGACTGCACGATCCCGCCGTACGACAGCACCCGTACCCGCACCCCGGCCCGCTCCAGCGTCCAGCGGTGCACCTCGGTGCCGTCGGCCAGAGTGCCGAAGGGCTCGCTCGTGGGGTCGCTCGTGGGGTCGCTCATGGGGAAACCCTAAGTCCTGTCGTCAGGGGCCTTCCTGCGGCTCCGCAGGGGCTCTGCGGGGGTTCTTCAAGGGCCTTTCAGGGGGTCTTCGCGGTGACGGTCCGGTAGGCGATCTCGGCGATCCGGGCCTGGCCGTCGCGGCTCGGGTGGAACCAGTCCCAGTGGCTCAGCTGGTCGGTGCCGAAGCGGTAGTCGAAGACCGCGTTGTTGTCGAAGCGGCAGCGGTGGTCCTTCGCGCAGACCTCCTTCAGCACACCGTTGTACGCCCGCACCCGGGCCTGCACCGTGTCGCGCCGCTTGGTGGCCGCCGCGTCCAGCGCGTCGGCGTCGCCCAGCATGGACGGGCAGATACCGAGCTTCCAGATCTGCTTGCCCAGCGCGTTCGTACGGCCCTCGGACCACAGCCGCTTCAGGTCCGGCACGCTGGAGACGTACACCTGTGTCTTGGGCAGGGCCTGACGCAGTGTGTCCATCGCGGCCTCGAACTCGGCCCGGAAGACCGCCACCGGCGTCATCGCCTCCAGGGAGTCACGGCAGGCGTCGTTCGCTCCGGCCATGACCGTCACCAACTGCGGTTTCTTCCGCACGGCCTGCGCCATCTGGCTGTTCAGATCGGTCATCCGGGACCCGGTCACCGCGAAGTTCCAGCTGCGCTGGGCCGCTCCGGTCAACCCGAGCAGCCGCACCGCCAGGCTGTTGACCGACGCGTCGCTGCCCGTCGCCCAGGACGCCTCCGGGCAGTCCGTCAGCACCATGCAGGAGTCGAAGCCGCGGGTGATGGAGTCGCCGACCGCGGCGATCGAGTCCGGGCTGGTGTTCCAGACGGGTGGCGGTGCCGCGGACGGGCGGGAGGCTCCGGCCCCGGCCTCCAGTCCTACGGCGTTGCAGCCCGCGGTGGCCAGTACGGCCGCCGCCACGACGGCGTGGGCGGCCCGGGTACGGTGACGTCGTTTCCGCATGCCCTGGTGATCCCCTCGGTCGTCGTGAAGTGCTTCCCTCCATGAGAACGCGCGAGGGTTCCCGCCCCCACTCGAGTGGGGGGCTCGCACCCGTACAAGCGTCCCCCTGGGTGAATGGAGGGCGTTTCCTGGCACCTGGACCGACGGTACGTCACACTCCTTGCCCCGTCGCACGGTAGCCTCGCCATCAACGTGGCCTCAAACGCCACCGCTGTCCGCCCGCCCGCACCATGTCCCGCTCTGTCCGGAGGTCCCGGTGACGACACGTGGAGTTCTGTACGTGCACTCCGCGCCGCGCGCGCTGTGCCCGCACGTCGAGTGGGCCGTCGCCGGGGTGCTCGGTACGCGCGTCAGCCTGGACTGGATCCGGCAGCCCGCCTCGCCCGGCACCTGGCGCTCGGAGTTCTCCTGGCAGGGCCAGCCGGGCACCGCGTCCAAACTCGCCTCCGCGCTGCGCGGCTGGCAGTTGCTGCGCTTCGAGGTCACCGCCGAGCCCTGCCCCACCGCCGAGGGCGAGCGCTACAGCTGCACCCCCGACCTCGGTATCTTCCACGCCGTCACCGGCATCCACGGCGACATCCTCATCCCCGAGGACCGGCTGCGCGCCGCCCTGCTGCGCTCCCAGCGCGGCGAGACCGACCTGGAGGCCGAACTCGCCAAGCTCCTGGGCAAGCCCTGGGACGACGAACTGGAGCCGTTCCGCTACGCGGGTGAAGGCGCCCCCGTGCGCTGGCTGCACCAGGTGGTCTGACGGCTTCCGGATCCGGCCGCTCCGGAATACGACCGCTTGCGGAACCCGAAGGGCCCCCACCGATCGGTGGGGGCCCTTCGGACATCCGCTGCCGGGGGTTCTCAGACCGTCCGGAACGCCAGCACCACGTTGTGCCCGCCGAAGCCGAACGAGTCGTTCAGCGCGGCGATACGGCCCTCGGCGGGCAGCTTGCGCGCCTCCCCGCGGACCACGTCCGCGTTCGCCTCGGCCTCGGGGTCGATGTTCTCGACGTTGATGGTCGGCGGAGCCACCCGGTGGTACAGCGCCAGCACGGTCGCCACCGACTCCACACCGCCCGCGCCACCGAGCAGGTGACCGATCATCGACTTGGTCGCGGAGACCGCGATGTGGTCGGCGTGGTCGCCGAAGACCTTGCGCAGCGCCTTCAGCTCGGCGATGTCACCCGCCGGCGTCGAGGTGGCGTGCGCGTTCACATGCACGATCTCCGCCGGGTCCAGGTCGGTGCTGTCGAGCAGGTGCTGCAGGGCGTGCGAGATGCCCCGGCCCTCCGGCTCCGGCTGGACGATGTCGTGGGAGTCGGCGGAGATGCCCTGGCCGACCGCCTCCGCGTAGACGCGGGCACCGCGCTTGGCGGCGTGCTCGGCGGACTCCAGGACGAGCACACCCGCGCCCTCGCCGAGGACGAAGCCGTCCCGGGCGACGTCGTAGGGCCGCGAGGCGCCCTCGGGGTCCTCGTTGTTCTTCGACATCGCCATCATGTTGCCGAACGCGGCGATGGGCAGCGGGTGGATCGCCGCCTCCGTACCGCCGGCGACGACGACGTCGGCACGGCCGGTGCGGATCATCTCGATGGCGTAGCCGATGGCCTCGGCACCCGAGGCACACGCCGAGACCGGCGTGTGCACGCCCGCGCGGGCGCCCACGAGCAGGCCCACGTTGGCCGAGGGGCCGTTCGGCATCAGCATGGGGACGGTGTGCGGGGAGACGCGGCGGACGCCCTTCTCCTTCAGCACGTCGTACTGGTCCAGCAGGGTGGTCACGCCGCCGATGCCGGAGGCGACGACCGTGCCGAGCCGGTCCGGGTCGACGGAGCCGTCCTCACCGGCCTTGCCGGTGAAACCGGCGTCCTTCCAGGCCTCCTGGGCCGCGATCAGCGCGAACTGCGCCGAGCGGTCCAGACGGCGAGCCTGCGGCCGCGGGATGACCTCGGTCGGCTCCACGGCCACCGGAGCGGCGATACGGACGGCCTGGTCGGCCGCCCACTCCTGGGTCAGGGGCTTCACGCCGGACTTGCCGGCGACCAGGCCCTCCCAGGTAGAAGCTACGTCGCCACCCAGCGGTGTGGTTGCGCCGATACCGGTGACGACCACGGTGCGATTGGTCGAGCTCACGGGAATTCTTTCTCCAACGGAACGAGGATTCGTACGGCGCCACCGCCGGGTGGCGGGGCAGTCAGCCCAAGGCTGTGATCGGTCGATCAGCCCTGGTGCTTGAGGATGTAGTCGGTCGCGTCGCCGACCGTCTTGAGGTTCTTGACGTCCTCGTCGGGGATCTTGACGTCGAAGCGCTCTTCGGCGGCGACGACGACCTCGACCATGGACAGCGAGTCGACGTCCAGGTCGTCGGTGAAGGACTTGTCCAGCTGGACGTCCTCGACCGGGATCCCGGCGATCTCGTTCACGATCTCCGCGAGACCGGCGACGATCTCTTCCTGAGTGGCGGCCATGTCGGCGCTCCTTCGTAGATTTCCAGAGGGTGTGGCGCCCACCGCGTCAGCGGCAGGGGTGTGCGGTCCCGCACCGGAAGCATGATCCGGCACGGAGTGCCTAGGGGAGGGTAACGACCGTCGCGGCGTACACGAGACCCGCCCCGAAGCCGATGACGAGCGCGGTGTCGCCGCTCTTCGCCTCGCCGGTCGCCAGGAGCCGCTCCATCGCGAGCGGGATCGAGGCGGCCGAGGTGTTGCCGGTGGTGCGGATGTCACGGGCGACCGTGACGTGCTCCGGCAGCTTGAGCGTCTTCACCATCGAGTCGATGATCCGCACGTTGGCCTGGTGCGGGATGAAGACGTCCAGTTCGTCCGGGGTGATCCCGGCCGCGTCCAGCGCCTGCTGGGCGACCTTCGCCATCTCGAACACGGCCCAGCGGAACACCGCCTGGCCTTCCTGCGTGATCGCGGGGAACTTGACGTTGCCCTCGCTGTCGACGGGGAGTTCGGACACGTCGCCGGTCCTGAAGCGGTCCCACGGCACGGTCTGCTTGATGGTCTCGGCCTTGTCGCCCTCCGAGCCCCAGACGGTCGGGCCGATCGCGGGCTCCTGCGAGGGGCCGACCACGACCGCGCCGGCTCCGTCGCCGAAGAGGAAGGCCGTGGCCCGGTCCTCCAGGTCGGTCAGGTCGGAGAGCCGCTCCACCCCGATGACCAGCACGTACTCCGCCGAACCCTCGACGACCAGGCCCTTGGCCAGGGTGAGGCCGTAGCCGAAGCCGGCGCAGCCCGCCGAGATGTCGAAGGCGGCCGCCTTGTCCGTGCCGAGCTTGTCCGCGATCTCGGTGGCGATGGCCGGGGTCTGGCTGAAGTGCGAGACCGTCGAGACGACCACCGCGCCGATCTGCGCGGCGTCGATCCCGGCGTCCGCGATCGCCTTGCCGGAGGCCTCGATCGACATCGCCGCGACGGTCTCCTCGGGCGACGCCCAGTGCCGGGTCTCGATGCCCGAGCGCGAGCGGATCCACTCGTCGGACGAGTCGATCCGCTCAAGGATCACCTCGTTGGGCACCACGCGTGTGGGCCGGTAGCCGCCCACACCGAGGATGCGCGCGTACGCGGCACCCTTGCTGGGCTTGATCTTCGACATGCTCGTCGGCTCCTTAAGGCGTCAGGCGCTCGCGTGCTCGGCGATGAGCTCGCGGGCCGCGTCGAGGTCGTCGGGGGTCTTCAGCGCCAGTGTCTTCACGCCGGGCAGCGCGCGCTTGGCCAGGCCGGTCAGGGTGCCGCCGGGGCACACCTCGATCAGGGCGGTGGCGCCCAGCTCCTTGAAGGTCTCCATGCACAGGTCCCAGCGGACCGGGTTGGCGACCTGCCCGACCAGCCGCTCGACGACCTCGTCGCCGCTGTGGACGGCCCGGCCGTCCTTGTTGGAGACGTAGGTGACCTTCGGGTCGGTGGGCGAGAGCGACTTGGCGGCCTCCGCCAGCTTCTCGACCGCGGGGGCCATGTGGCGCGTGTGGAAGGCGCCGGCCACCTTCAGCGGGACGACCTTGCGCACGCCCTCGGGCTTGTCCTCGTTCAGCGCGGCGAGCTGCTCCATGGTGCCGGCGGCCACGATCTGGCCCGCGCCGTTGACGTTCGCCGGGGTCAGGCCCAGCTTGGCCAGGTGCGCCGTGGACACGTCCGGGTCGCCGCCCAGCAGCGCGGACATGCCCGTCTCGGTGATCGCGGCGGCCTCGGCCATGGCCTGGCCCCGGCGGCGGACCAGGGTCAGCGCGGCGGTGTCCTCCAGGACGCCTGCGAACGCGGCGGCGGTGATCTCGCCGACGCTGTGGCCCGCGACCACGTCCGCGGCGATGTCACCCAGTGCCGCGGCCGACAGGAGCCCGGCGGCGACCAGCAGCGGCTGGGCCACCGCGGTGTCGCGGATCGCGTCCGCGTCGGCCTGCGTGCCGTAGTGCACGAGGTCCAGGCCGATGACGTCGGACCAGGCGGCCACACGGTCGGCGGCGCCGGGCAGTTCGAGCCAGGGAGTCAGGAAGCCGGGCGTCTGGGCGCCTTGGCCGGGAGCGACGAGTACGAGCACTCTCACACTCTCTCTTGGGGACGGCCGCGGCCGCCCGTGGGGACAGGGACGAAGAACGGCAAGGGGTTTTGTGGGCCCCCGACAAAAGCCTAGGCCTGGGGATCTCCGTCGGCCAGACGCCCCAGGATCAGTGCGATCCGCAGGGTGAACGCGGATCGTACATCGGAGGGTGACCAACCGGTGACGTCAGTCACACGTCGGAGCCGGTAGCGCACGGTGTTCGGGTGAACGAAGAGCATCCTGGCCGCGCCTTCCAGACTGCTCGCCTGCTCCAGATAGACGCTGAGGGTTTCCAGCAGCGCGGAGCCGGCTTCCTCCAGCGGTCTGTAGATCTCCTCTACCAACTGCTCCCGCGCGCCCGGGTCACCGGCGATGGCGCGCTCCGGCAGCAGATCGTCCGCCAGCACCGGCCGCGGTGCGTCCTGCCATGCGGAACACGCCTTGAGCCCGGCCGCGGCGGCCTGCGCGGACCGGGTCGCGGCCAGCAGATCCGGCACGACCGGCCCGGCGACGACCGGCCCGGCGGCGAAGGGCCCGATCAGCGACTTGGCCACCGCCAGCGGGTTGTCGCTCCCGCCCGCGATGACGACCAACCGGTCCCCGAGCACCCCGGTGAGCACCTGCAGCTTGGCGTGCCGGGCGGCCCGCCGGATGGCCTCCACGGTCAACTCGGAGTCCCCGTCGGGCGCGGTCCCGAGTACCACGCACACATGTTCGGGGGAGTTCCAGCCCAGGGCGGCGGCCCGCGACACGGCCCCCTCGTCGGCCTCCCCGCTGAGCACCGCGTTGACGACCAGGGACTCCAGCCGGGCGTCCCAGGCACCGCGTGCCTCGGCGGCCTGCGCGTAGACCTGGGCGGTGGCGAAGGCGATCTCGCGGGCGTAGACGAGCAGCGCCTCCCGGAGCACGGACTCGTCCCCCGGCGCCGCCACCTCGTCGATGGCCGTCTCCATGACCTCGATCGTGGTGCGCACCATCTCCACGGTCTGCCGCAGCGTGATCGCCCGCGTCAGCTCGCGCGGCGCGGTCCCGAACACATCGGTGGAGATCGCCTGGGGCGCGTCCGGGTGCCGGAACCACTCGGTGAAGGCGGCGATGCCCGCCTGGGCCACCAGCCCGATCCACGAACGGTTCTCCGGGGGCATCGCCCGGTACCACGGCAGCGTCTCGTCCATCCGTGCGATCGCCTGCGCGGCCAGCGACCCGGAGGACCTCTCCAGTCTTTTCAGGGTCGCGGCATGCGGATGGACGGAGTGGGCTGCGGCATCGGCCGGGCGGGATTCGGGTTCGGGCACGGGGACAAGACTGCCTCATCCGGACGTGCGTACGTGTCGCCGGGTCGGGGCTGGGCTGCTCCGGCCCGTCACGGCCGGGGACTACGGTGGTCCGCGTGACGACGGAAGTACGGCGCGCGGCAGAGCGCTACGAGGGCGGCGAGCCGGCCGCCGGAATCACCTCCCGGCACGCCTTCTCCTTCGGCCCGCACTACGATCCGGACAACCTCCGCTTCGGCGCGATGATCGCCTGCAACGAGGAACACCTGGCCCCCGGCGCCGGTTTCGACGAGCACCGGCACAGCCACACCGAGATCGTCACCTGGGTCGTCGAGGGCGAGCTGACCCACCGCGACTCCACGGGCCGCGAGACGGTGGTCCGCCCCGGCGACGTACAGCGCCTGAGCTCGGCGGGCGGCGTCCACCATGTGGAACGCAACGCGGGCCCCACCCCTCTGACCTTCGTCCAGACCTGGCTGGCCCCCCTGGAACCCGGCGGCACCGCCTGCTACGAACTCGTCCACGGCATCGCCGATTCCACCCCCTACGCCATCCCGGAGGCCGGCGCCATGCTCCACGTACGCCGCCTCGCCCCGACCGAACGAACGGCGATCCCGGACGCGGCATACGTGTACGTCCACGTCGTGCGCGGCGAAGTACGCCTGGGCGCAGCCGAGTTGGGCCCCGGAGACGCGGCCCGCATCACGTCCGCCAGGGACATGGAGACGCTGGCACTGACGAACGCGGAGCTGCTGATGTGGGAGATGGCCGGCCGGTGAGCCGCCGTGACGCTCCGGCTCCCGGAGCGACCGCTACAACGTGTCGGCACGGTAACAGGCGGGAGAATCCTCCGTGTCGAAACCCCTCCAGGTGAGCCAGAGGTGCCCGACGGCCGCAGAATCAGTTGGCGTCATTCCGCTGTCGCCAAATCTTGCCCACGCCGAATCCAACAGCCAACACAGCCACCCCCGGCCAATATTAGCCAGGAGGCGTTGAAGTCGACACCGGCCAAGAATGGGATGAATTTCGCAGGCGGTCCTGGTGCATCCCAGAAAATGAGAAGACTTGTCAGTTGCCTCCGCATGACTTCCTCGCCGACGGCCGCCCGGAGTTTCCCGTCCGTGAACAGCGGCGATACCTCGGGTGGGCTATCCCGCCGACGGCCGGTCGACGGGCTCGTCGTTCCACTGCGGAAGCGTGACTCGGCCGGACAGCCAGTCGCGGCGCAGGATCGCGTAGCCGACCGTGTCGTGGACCGTTCCGTCCTGGGCCGGCCACGCGTCCCGGTAGTGCGCTTCCTTGGCGTAGCCGCAGCGCAGGAAGACGCGGCGCATCGGGTGGTTGTCCTGGCGTGTGGTTCCCTCGACGCGGTGCACATGCGGGAACTCCTCGAACAGATACCGCGTCAGCCAGGTCACGGCCTCGCGGCCGACGCCGCGACCCCGGTGCCCGGCCCGCAGGCGAAGGTCGAACAGGGGCGTGTCGTCGGCAAGGTCCATGAGCCGGACCACGCCGACGGGTTCCGCACCGACCAGGATCCAGAAGCTCCTGTTCTCCCCGCTCTCGAAGCGTCCTTCGTCGATCCACCGGCGCGCCGTGTCGCCGTCCACCTCGCCGACGCTGTGGAACGGCCAGCTCTCGCCGGTCAGGAAGCGGACCAGGGGCTCGGTGTCCGAGGGGAGGAGGCGCCGGAAAGTGATGTCCATGGCCGGCCCGTTCTCAGGCGGCGCGCAGTTCCGCCAGCACCCCGTCCGTGAACGGGGGCCAGGCCTCGATGGCCCAGGGGCCGAAGGCGCGGTCGGTCAGGGCTACGCAGGAGGCGCCGGCGGCCGGGTCGATCCACAGGAACGTGCCGGACTGGCCGAAATGGCCGAAAGCGCGGGGGGACGAGGAAGTACCCGTCCAGTGCGGGGACTTGGAGTCGCGGATCTCGAAGCCGAGGCCCCAGTCGTTGGGGTTCTGGTGGCCGTAGCCCGGCAGGACGCCCTTGGTGCCGGGGTACTGCACCGTCATCGCCTCCGCGACCGTGCGCGGGTCCAGCAGGCGCGGGGCCTGGATCTCGGCGGCGAAGCGGAGCAGATCGTCGACCGTGGACACCCCGTCCTTCGCCGGGGAGCCCTCCAGGGTCGTCCGCGTCATGCCCAGCGGGGCCAGGACCGCCTGGCGCAGGTACTCGGCGAACGGGATGTCCGTGGCCTTGGCCACATGGTCGCCGAGCTGCTCGAAGCCGGCGTTGGAGTAGAGCCGCCGCTCGCCGGGCGGGGAGGTCACCCGGTGTTCGTCGAAGGCCAGGCCCGAGGTGTGGGCGAGCAGATGGCGGACGGTCGCGCCGGGCGGACCGGCCGGCTCGTCCAGCTCGATCGCGCCCTCCTCGTAGGCGACGAGCACCGCGTACGCCGCCAGCGGCTTGGTGACCGAGGCCAGCGGGAAGGGCCGCGCGGTCGGGCCGTGGGTGCCCAGGACCGTGCCGTCCGCGCGGACCACGCCCGCCGCCGCGGTGGGGACCGGCCAGTTCTCGATCGACGCCAGGGAGTTCAACGACATGACGTCGAGCCTAAGCGCTCACAGCCACAGCTCCAGCAACGGGTCGGGCTTGGGCCGGAAGCCGAGGGAGGTGTACAGCGGTGCCCCCTCGGTGGACGTGGTGAGCTGCACCCGGCCGGCACCGCGCTCGCGGAACCACTCCAGCAGCGTTTCCATGCACGCGCGCGCGTACCCGCGACGGCGGGCGTCCGGATCCGTCGCGACGCTGAAGACGTAGCCGACCGTGCCCCCCGGATGGCCCGCCCGGCCGATCCGGTAGTCGATCGTGCCCGCCACCAGCGCGGCCAGCGCCCCCGGTCGTTCCGGATGGTCCACGACGTACGCCGCGAAGTCCCCGTCCGGCTCGGCCAGCTTCGCGCGCAGGGTGGGCAGGGACTCCGCGTGCCAGTCGGTGGAAGGATCGGTGCCGTGGACCGAGTCGATCATCACCTGGCGCAGTCGCAGCACTTCCGCGGCGTCCTCGGGCCCAGCACGTCGTACGAGACTCATGTCCGGCACGCTAGTCACCGCGCCCGCCCCGCGTCGCGCGCATTTCTCGCCGCCCTGCCGGGTTCCGCTTGCTTGGAGTGCACTCCAAGGTCATAGCGTGGGGCCATGACGGTGACGCAGACCACGGCCGTGACCATCGAGGAGACCGAGGAAGCCCCCACCGGCGCCGACCTCTGCTCCGCCGCACCCCGGCGGCACCCACGCCCCGACGGGCAGGACGGCTACACGATCAGCGAGGTCGTCGCCTTCACCGGGCTGACGGCCCACACCCTGCGCTGGTACGAGCGGATCGGCCTGATGCCCCACGTCGACCGCTCGCACACGGGCCAGCGCCGGTACACCAACCGCGACCTCGACTGGCTCGACCTGGTCGGCAAGCTCCGGCTGACCGGGATGCCGGTCGCCGACATGGTCCGGTACGCGGAGCTGGTGCGCGCGGGCGAGGGCACCTACGGCGACCGCCACGCGCTGCTGGAGGCGACCCGCCGGGACGTCCTGGCCCGGATCGCCGAACTCCGGGACACGCTGGCGGTACTGGACCGCAAGATCAGTTTCTACGCGGACGCCGGACGCCAGTGAGTGCGGACGCCACTGAACCGCGGACGCCGCTCAGAAGCCGGACGCCACCGGGAAGCGGACGCCCTTGAGGAGCGGAGACAACGCGATGACCGAGAGCAGGATCCCGACCGTACGGCTGGGCGAGGACGGACCGGAGGTCGGCGTACAGGGCCTCGGCTGCATGGGCATGAGCTTCGCCTACGGCCCCGCGGACGCGGGGGAGTCCCGCGCCACCCTGGAGCGGGCCCTGGAACTGGGCGTGACCCTCTACGACACGGCGGACGCCTACGGGCAGGGCGAGAACGAGCGGTTCCTCGCCCCGTTCCTCAAGTCGCACCGGGACGAGGTCGTGATCGCCACCAAGTTCGCCCTGTCGATCCCGCCCGACGAGCCGACCAGGCGGATCATCCGCAATGACCCGCCCTACGTACGGCAGGCCGTCGAGGCGAGCCTGGAGCGCCTGGACGTCGACGTGATCGACCTCTACTACATGCACCGCCGTGACGTGAACGTCCCGATCGAGGAGAGCGTCGGGACCATGGCCGACCTGGTGCGCGAGGGCAAGGTGAAGCACCTGGGTCTGAGCGAGGTCACGGCCGACGAGCTGCGGGCCGCGCGGGCCGTGCACCCGATCGCCGCCGTCCAGTCGGAGTGGTCGCTGTTCAGCCGCGACATCGAGACGCACGTGGTGCCCGCGGCGCGCGATCTCGGTGTGGCGCTGGTGCCGTACTCGCCACTCGGGCGGGGCTTTCTGACCGGCGGGTTCGTCGACGCCGCGAAGGAGCTGACCGGCGACGACTTCCGCCGCACCATGCCCCGCTTCCAGGGGGAGAACGCGGTGGCCAACGCCGCCCTGCTGGAGCCGGTCCGCACGGTCGCGAAGGCCCACGGAGCCTCACTCGCGCAGATCGCCCTGGCCTGGGTGCAGCAGCGGTCGTCCGTGCACGGTCTCCCGGTCGTCCAGATCCCCGGCACCCGCAAACCGAGCCGGGTGGAGGAGAACGTGGCGGCGACGCGGATCGTGCTGACCGAGGAGGAGCTGGCACTGCTGGAGCCGATCGCCGCGAAGGTGTCGGGCGCGCGTTACGCCGACATGTCGTTCACGTCGCGGGGCCGGGAGCAGCGGTGACCGTCCGCCGCCGGGTGCGGCCGGACGGAAGCCCGCCCGTGCCGCGCCGACGGCACGGGCGCCCCTGGCCGGGCCGCTACAGCTCGGCCAGGAGTTCCGCCTTCTTCAGCGAGAACTCCTCGTCGGTCACCAGCCCCGCCTGATGCAGTTCCCCGAGGTGGCGGATCCGCTCCGCGATGTCCGCGGGGTCGCGGCGCGGGGCCGGCACCGGCACCGGCGCGGGCGTGCCCGCCGCCCGCACCGCGGCCAGTACGGCCGCGGCGAACGGCAGTGACTCGTGCACGGGCCCGTACCCGAGCCCGAACACCACCGCGGCCGGATCCTGATCCGGCTGCTGCGACTGCGCGGCGGCACCCGGATCGCGTGGCAGCAACCGCAGATGCCCCTCGAACACCTCGGGCGAGCGCCACTCCACCCCGCCCATGTCGGCGACGGGGAAGCTCTGGTCGCCGGCCTTCCACTTGGCCGAGGACGCTCCCGTCCACGACCACCGGAACCGCACCGCCGTACCGTCGAAGGACGCCTTCCCGTCGTAGGCCTTGAACTGCTGAGGGGCCCGCGGTGCCGCCACCAGGTGGCGGTCGGCCGGTCCGTTCGCGGAGAGGCGGGCGCGCAGTTCCTCGGCGTAGTACTCGGCCAGCGTCTCCCGCTCGGCCGGCAGCACCAGCCGATACGGGTCGCACCCCTCCTTGAGCTGCCCGTCGGCCGCCTCCATCAGCGGATCGGCGCCCGGTCTGGGCTCGGCACTCAGGACCACGGTGCCGCGTCGGCCCGCGGTGAGCGTCACGCCTGCGAGGGCCGCCAGCGGGATCCGGCGGGCACCGAGGGCCTGTAAGAGCTTGGGTGTTCGAATCCCCCGTTCGTAGCGGATGAGCACGGAATCGGACTCGAACTCCCAGGCAGCGTGAAATCCGGCCAGTACGTCACCCATGCGGCTCATCGTAGGGGGCACAAAGCTCCTTCGTCCCTCCCCGGGCGGACCGCAGTTCCTGCTGTCTCTACGCGCGTCCGGCCGGTGTCGCGCCGGACAAATCCGCCCGGCATCCGTCATCGTCATGTGCGCACCGCACCGACCCGTACGAGCCGACCCCGATCTCGGCGAAGTTCGCCAGACTGTCGGTGCCCGGCTCGAAGTAGCCGGCGTGGCCCTTGGCGCCCCGTGCCGACAGCACCCGTGCCCCGAAGTCCGCGGAGACCGGGTCGGCGCCGTGGCCGAGGCCGCCGAGTTCGAGGTAGGGCACGTCCTGGATCCAGTCGGTGGCGTCCCGCATCGCCCACACCCGGGCGGAGGTGTGCAGATGGGAGACGCTCCGCACCCGCATGCCGGGGCTTGCGGCCACCGCTATGTCGGACACCCGCTGCGGCAGCGCCCGCGCGGCGACGCCGCACACCACCGACCCGTAGCTGTGGCAGAACAACGAGACGGACGAGTCACCGGGCAGTCCCCGCAGCAGCTTGTTCAGCCGCACCGCGCCCTCCTCGGCGCGCATCGCCGTGGCCGCGTCCACGCCGAGCCCGCTGGGCGAGGTGTAGTCGGCCCAGGCGATCACGGCCGTGCGGGTCGAGGGGGCCGCCCTGCGCTCGGCCGCGTACAGCGACTTCGCCATCCCGTACGGCGCCGAGTACGGGCGGTAGGTCTTCCGGAAGGTGAACAGGTCGGTGTCGACGCCGGGGACGACGACGGAGACCCGCTCGGCTCTCCCCAGGTCGCCGAAGACCTCGGCGACCCGGCCCGTCCCGTCGGGATCGAAGGCCAGGATCTGCCGGTCCTTCGCCATCAGCGAGGTGTAGCGCTGCATACGGCGGCCCGCGTCCTGCTGCCCGACCGGTGAGAGCCTGCTGTCGTGCATACGGGCCAGCTCGACCTTGCGTGCCTGGTGGAGCGCGATGCGGTTGGCCTGGTAGCGCAGCCGGACCGGGGCGCCGTCCATGTTGCCGACCGCGAGCGGGTAGCGACGGGCGAGCCGGCCGCGGTCCTGCGCGCCGAGCGAGGCGAAGAAGCGCCGCAGCAGGGTGGGGGAGGCGTCCGCGTCCGGCAGCCGGTGCCCGTGCAGGCGGCCGTGGTCCCAGGCGGTCAGCGACGCCTGGAGGGCGGTGGTTCCGCGATGACCGCGCACCGCGGTCCAGCCGGTGGTGGCCAGCATCACGAAGACCACGGCCAGCGCGAGCAGTGCGCGCCAGACGTTGAGTTGTGGGGAGGTGCCGAAGGAAGTCACTGGGAGGACACACTAGGAGAACGAGACGGTCTCGCGTTAACCGAGTGACAGGTATCACGTTTCGAGCAGTGTGACGGTGACCTCAGCCGGTGAGCGTGTCCAAGATCGGTCCGGCGTAAGGCAGTTCAAGATCGGTGGAATGTCCGGGCTCAAGGCCGCGGGCTCGTACGCCAGTTCCCGGTGAGCGCGGGGCCCACCTGGTCGAGGTACGCGGCGGTGAGTTCCCGCATGGCCTCCTGACCGGCGCCCTCACGTGTGCTCCACTGACGGCTCGTCACCCGCATCACCGCGCCGAACACGGCCACCGCCAGCCGCGGCCGCGGATCGGCGTCCACGTCGAGGCCCTCGCGCTCGGCGAGCAGCCGCGCGATCTGCTCCTCGGTCTCCGCCGAACGGCGCAGATGCTCGGCGAGCAGGGACGGCGTCGACTCGATCACCCGGAACATGCGCAGGTACAGCTCCACGGGCACGACGCTCCCCACGGCGTCGCTGATCGTGTCCCAGCCCTCCAGCAGGCCCCGGCGCAGCGCCTCCAGCGGAGCCTCCCCGGGCGGGCGGGCGCGCAGCGAGTCGACGAAGTGCGCCTCCACGATCTCCTGCACGGCGAAGGCGGCCTCCTCCTTGCCGGGGAAGTAGCGGAAGAAGGTGCGCTGGGAGACGTCGACGGCCTCGGCGATCTCGTCGACCGTCGTTCGTTCGTACCCCTGGGTGGTGAACAGTTCCAGCGCCGCCCGCAGCAGTGCGTCGCGGGTGCGCCGCTTCTTGCGTTCACGCAGTCCCGGCCGTGCCGCCGTCCGCGACACCGTCCGTGGCGCCGTCCCGGCGGTCCCCGCCGTCTCCATGGACCTCTCCGGACTTCTCTTCCGCACCGCTTCCCCGAACGCGAACCGATTCCCCTGATCAGACTATAGGGGAGTGACATGTCAGTTACCGACTTGTGAATTGGTTTGTCGTTTGTCAGTGACTGTCATTAGCCTCGAATCCATGACTAGTCAGACCACCATCGACACGACGGGGCCGGGGGACAAAGCCCCAGCGGGCCCATCGGACCCCACGCCGGCCAAGGGGCTGCGAGGGCACCCGTGGGTCACCCTGATCACCGTCGCCGTAGGGGTCATGATGGTGGCCCTCGACGGCACCATCGTGGCCATCGCCAACCCCGTCATCGGCAAGGAGCTGCACGCGACCCTCGCCGACGTGCAGTGGATCACCAACGCCTACTTCCTCGCCCTCGCGGTCTCCCTGATCACCGCGGGCAAGCTCGGTGACCGCTTCGGGCACCGGCAGACCTTCCTCATCGGCGTGACCGGCTTCGCCGCCGCGTCGGGCGCCATCGGCCTGTCGAACAGCATCGCCATGGTCATCACCTTCCGGGTCTTCCAGGGCCTGTTCGGGGCGCTGCTGATGCCGGCCGCGCTCGGTCTGCTGCGGGCCACCTTCCCGGCCGAGAAGCTGAACATGGCCATCGGCATCTGGGGCATGGTCATCGGTGCCTCCACCGCCGGCGGCCCGATCCTCGGCGGTGTGCTCGTCGAGCACGTCAACTGGCAGTCGGTGTTCTTCATCAACGTGCCCGTCGGCGCCCTCGCCCTGATCCTGGGCCTGCTGATCCTGCTCGACCACCGCGCCAAGAACGCGCCGCGCTCCTTCGACATCCCCGGCATCGTCCTGCTCTCCGGAGCGATGTTCTGCCTGGTGTGGGCCCTGATCAAGGCTCCGGCCTGGGGCTGGGGCGACGGTACGACGTGGGCGTACATCGCCGCGTCCGCGCTCGGCTTCGCCGCCTTCGCCTTCTGGGAGACGAAGGTGAAGGAGCCGCTGATCCCGCTGGCGCTGTTCCGCTCGGTCCCGCTGTCCGCCGGCGTGGTGCTCATGGTGCTGATGGCCATCGCGTTCATGGGCGGCCTGTTCTTCGTCACCTTCTACCTCCAGAACGTGCACGGGATGAGCCCGATCGAGGCGGGTACGCACCTCCTCCCGCTCACCGGCATGATGATCGTCGGCTCCCCGCTCGCGGGCTTCATGATCACCAAGGTGGGCCCGCGCATCCCGCTGGCGGCCGGCATGGCCGCCACCGCGCTCGCCATGTACGGCATGTCCACGCTCGAGACGGGCACCAGCAGCCTCACCATGTCGATCTGGTTCGCCCTGCTCGGCCTCGGCCTCGCCCCCGTCATGGTCGGTGCCACCGAGGTCATCGTCGGCAACGCGCCCCTGGAGCTGTCCGGTGTGGCCGGCGGGCTCCAGCAGTCCGCCATGCAGATCGGCGGCAGCCTCGGTACGGCCGTGCTGGGCGCCGTGATGGCCTCCAAGGTCAACAACGATCTGGCCGGCAACTGGAAGGACGCGGGGCTCCCGCCGCTCACCCCCGCCCAGCTGGACCAGGCCTCCGAGGCGGTCCAGTTCGGCGCGGCGCCGGTGCCGCAGGGCACGCCCGAGATGATCGCCACGAAGATCACCACCGTCGCGCACGACACCTTCATCTCCGGCATGAGCCTCGCCTCCCTCGTCGCCGCCGCAATCGCGGCCGTGGCCGTCCTCGTGGCGCTGCTCACCAAGCGCGGGGAGAACGCGGAGGCGGGCGCGGGCGTCGGCCACATCTGAGGACCCCTTCGAGCGGCGGAGTTCGCCCGTCAGGGTGACTCCGCCGAAGTTCCCTCGCCTCCGGTCCGCACCTCAGGTGACAGTGGGTCAAGTCCTCCGCAGAAGGCGGGGGAGAAGAGGCCGCGGCGCGCTGCCGGAGGGGGGGCAGCGCGCGGGCGGCTCGCGATGGGCCGCACCTGGACGGGCGCCCGCTCGCTCCCGGCCCTGGTCGCCGTGGTCTTCCGACATCGGAGAAGGGAGGGCGGCGGGCCATCGGCCCGCCGCCCTCCCTTCTCCGGCTCCAGGCGCCTCTCCGGCTCTAGGCGTCGCCGCCCGCCGTGCCCGGGTCGGCCGCCGACACCTCCAGGATCCGGTAGCGGTCGAGGGCCTGCTTCAGCACCGACCGGTCGACCTTGCCCTCGCGGGCCAGCTCCGTCAGCACCGCCAGCACGATCGACTGGGCGTCGATGTGGAAGAACCGCCGGGCCGCCCCACGGGTGTCGGCGAAGCCGAAGCCGTCGGCGCCCAGCGACTGGTACGTCCCCGGCACCCACCGCGCGATCTGGTCCGGCACCGAGCGCATCCAGTCGGAGACGGCCACGAACGGCCCCTCGGCCGCGCTCAGCCTCCGCGTCAGCCACGGCACCCGCTGCTCCTCCTCCGGGTGCAGCAGGTTGTACTCCTCGCACGCCACGGCCTCGCGCCGCAGCTCGTTCCAGGAGGTCGCGGACCAGACGCCGGCCCTGACGTTCCACTCCTCGGCGAGGATCCGCTGGGCCTCGAGGGCCCACGGGACCGCCACGCCCGACGCCATGATCTGCGCCGGGATGTCGCCCGCCGTGCCCTCGCCGAGCCGGTGCAGGCCCTTGAGGATGCCCTCGACGTCCACGTCCACCGGCTCGGCCGGCTGCTGGATCGGCTCGTTGTAGACGGTGAGGTAGTAGAAGACGTCCTCGCCGTGCGGATGCCGCTCGTCGCCGCCGTACATGCGGCGCAGGCCGTCCTGCACGATGTGCGCGATCTCGTACCCGTACGCCGGGTCGTAGGCCACGCACGCCGGGTTGGTGGAGGCCAGCAGCTGGGAGTGGCCGTCGGCGTGCTGGAGACCCTCACCGGTCAGGGTCGTGCGGCCGGCGGTCGCGCCCAGGACGAAACCGCGCGCCAGCTGGTCGGCCATCTGCCAGAACTGGTCGCCGGTGCGCTGGAATCCGAACATCGAGTAGAAGACGTACACCGGGATCAGCGGCTCGCCGTGGGTGGCGTAGGCCGAGCCCGCCGCGATCAGCGAGGCCGTGCAGCCCGCCTCGGAGATGCCGTCGTGCAGCATCTGCCCGGTCGGCGACTCCTTGTAGGCGAGCAGCAGATCGCGGTCGACGGACTCGTACTGCTGGCCGAGCGGGTTGTAGATCTTCGCACTCGGGAAGAAGGAGTCCATGCCGAACGTGCGGTACTCGTCCGGCGCGATCAGCACGAACCGCCTGCCGATCTCCTTGTCCCGCATGAGGTCCTTCAGCAGTCGCACGAAGGCCATGGTGGTCGCGATGGACTGCTGGCCCGAGCCCTTCTTCACGGACGCGTACGTCCGGTCGCCCGGCAGTTCGAGCGGCTTGCTGCGCACGATCCGGGTCGGCACATAGCCGCCGCAGCCCTTGCGGCGGTCGTGCATGTACTGGATCTCCTCGGTGTCCCGGCCCGGGTGGTAGTACGGCGGCGGGCCCGACTCCAGCTCCCTGTCGGAGATCGGCAGGTGCAGCCGGTCGCGGAAGCGCTTGAGGTCGTCGACCGTCAGCTTCTTCATCTGGTGGGTGGCGTTGCGGCCCTCGAAGTTCGGGCCGAGGGTCCAGCCCTTGACCGTCTTGGCCAGGATGACCGTCGGCTGGCCCTTGTGCTCCAGCGCCGCCTTGTACGCCGCGTAGATCTTGCGGTGGTCGTGGCCGCCGCGGCCGAGCATCAGGATCTGGTGGTCGGTCATGTTCTCGACCATCTTGCGCAGCCGGTGGTCCTCGCCGAAGAAGTGCTCGCGGATGTAGGCGCCGGACTCGGTGGCGTAGGTCTGGAACTGGCCGTCCGGCGTGGTGTTCATCTTGTTGACCAGCACGCCGTCGCGGTCCTGGGCCAGCAGCGGGTCCCAGGAGCGGTCCCAGATCAGCTTGATCACGTTCCAGCCGGCGCCCCGGAAGACCGACTCCAGCTCCTGGATGATCTTGCCGTTGCCGCGCACCGGGCCGTCCAGGCGCTGGAGGTTGCAGTTGACCACGAAGGTCAGGTTGTCCAGGCCCTCACGGGCGGCGATGGACAACTGGCCGAGCGACTCCGGCTCGTCCATCTCGCCGTCGCCGAGGAAGGCCCACACGTGCGAGTCGGAGGTGTCCGCGATCCCGCGCGCGTGCATGTACCGGTTCATCCGGGCCTGGAAGATCGCGCCGATCGGGCCGAGGCCCATGGAGACCGTCGGGAACTCCCAGAAGTCCGGCATCGAGCGTGGGTGCGGATAGCTGGACAGGCCGTACGGCGACTTGGACTTCTCCTGCCGGAAGCCGTCCAGGTGCTGTTCGGTGAGCCGGTCCAGCAGGTACGCGCGCGCGTAGATGCCCGGTGAGGCGTGCCCCTGGAAGAAGACCTGATCGCCGCCCCGGCCGTCGTCCTTGCCGCGGAAGAAGTGGTTGAAGCCGACGTCGTAGAGGGAGGCGGAGGAGGCGAAGGTGGCGATGTGGCCGCCGACGCCGATGCCCGGCCGCTGGGCGCGGGAGACCATCACCGCGGCGTTCCAGCGCGTGGCGTTGAGGATCTTGCGCTCGATCTCCTCGTTGCCGGGGAAGAACGGCTCGCTCTTGGTGGGGATCGTGTTGACGTAGTCCGTGCTGCGCATCTCGGGCACGGCCACGCGCTTCTCGCGGGCGCGCTCGATCAGCCGGAGCATGAGGTAGCGGGCCCGCTCCCGGCCCCGCTCGTCGACCGCGGCGTCGAGCGAGTCGAGCCACTCCTGGGTCTCCTCGGGATCGAAGTCAGGAACCTGACTCGGGAGGCCGCCAATGATGATCGGGTTTCGATCGGATCCGGAAGCCACGCTGTTCCTTACCTGTCAGAGGGCTGACATGTCTGGGGCGTATCTGGGTTCGTTCTGTTGGTTTCCTGGGTTCCTGTAGGTTTGTCTACCTGTGCCTGCACCGTTCCCCATCGTGTACCTCGCGCAAGCCGCACGTCATCTCTACCGCGGGGTAACCCTGGGGGTCCTTTCGGGCATCCCCTGCCCGGGCGCGTGCTTCCGAACACGCGAACCGGACAGAACGGTGTGGTGTGTGTCACCGCTGATCGCGATACCGTGTCAGGAGTTGCGGCGACACAGCCGGGATCGTCACCGTTTCGGCGGTCTGAACCGCCGGGTACTTGCGCGATCCGGCCCGCCCGTGTGGACTACGGCCAATGCTTCGCGCACGCGCGTGGCTGAAGACCTAAATCGCAACATCATCAGGAGGCAACCCGTGAGCGCGACCGCGGACCACGCGGAGGAGCGGACTAACCCGGCCGCCAGGCTGGGATTCCAGCCCGGGCAGGTGGTCCAGGAGATCGGCTACGACGACGACGTCGACCAGGACCTCCGCGAGGCCATCGAGGAAGCGAGCGGCAGCGAGCTCGTGGACGAGGACTACGACGACGTGGCCGACGCCGTGGTGCTGTGGTTCCGCGACGACGACGGCGACCTGACGGATGCACTGGTGGACGCCACCACGTACATCGAAGAGGGTGGCGCGATCCTGCTCCTCACACCGAAGACGGGCCGTTCGGGCTACGTGGAGCCGAGCGACATCTCGGAGGCCGCGACCACGGCGGGTCTGTCTGCGAGCAAGAGCGTCAGCGTCGGCAAGGACTGGAGCGGCAGCCGCCTCGCGACACCCAAGGCCGCCAAGTCCAAGAAGTAGCTCCACCTCGTCCCAGGACCCCGGACGGGCCGACTCGCGTCGGCCCGTCCGTCGGCCTGCGGTGGTCACTGCGTAGGGTGGCATCACCCGAACAGTCCCACCGAAGGGAAGCAGGACGATGGCGATCCAGGTCGGCGACAAGGCGCCCGACTTCGAACTCAAGGACAACCACGGCCGGACCGTGAGGCTGTCCGACTGCCGCGGCGAGAAGAACGTGGTGCTGCTCTTCTACCCGTTCGCCTTCACCGGTGTGTGCACCGGCGAGCTGTGCGCCCTGCGCGACAACCTGCCGAAGTTCGTCAACGACGACACCCAGCTGCTCGCCGTCTCCAACGACTCCATCCACACCCTGCGCGTCTTCGGTGAGCAGGAGGGCCTGGAGTACCCGCTGCTGAGCGATTTCTGGCCGCACGGCAACACTTCGCGCGCCTACGGCGTCTTCGACGAGGGCAAGGGCTGCGCGGTGCGCGGCACCTTCATCATCGACAAGGAGGGCGTCGTGCGGTGGACCGTGGTCAACGGCCTGCCGGACGCGCGCGACCTGAACGACTACGTGAAGGCGCTCGACACCCTGTGACCCGGTGTTCCCGACACCCGTGATTCTTCGGCTCCAGGGCCTGCGTGGCGCGGGAACCCGTCACTAGGATCGAGTCGTTGATCCCATATCCGATGCACGACGGGGCTCCCGGCCCCCGGACACCAATGGAGGACTCGTGGGAGTCAGCCTCAGCAAGGGCGGCAACGTATCGCTGACGAAGGAGGCCCCGGGCCTGACCGCGGTCCTCGTCGGCCTGGGCTGGGACGCCCGCACCACGACCGGCAGTGACTTCGACCTCGACGCCAGCGCGCTGCTGCTGAACAACTCCGGCAAGGTGGCCAGCGACCAGCACTTCGTCTTCTTCAACAACCTCAAGAGCCCGGACGGCTCGGTGGAGCACACCGGTGACAACCTCACCGGTGAGGGCGAGGGCGACGACGAGACGATCAAGGTCAACCTGGCCGGCGTGCCGGCCGACGTCGACAAGATCGTCTTCCCGGTCTCGATCTACGACGCCGAGAACCGCCAGCAGTCCTTCGGACAGGTGCGCAACGCCTACATCCGCGTGGTGAACCAGGCCGGCGGCCAGGAGATCGCGCGGTACGACCTCAGTGAGGACGCCTCCACCGAGACGGCCATGGTCTTCGGCGAGCTGTACCGCCACGGCGCGGAGTGGAAGTTCCGCGCCATCGGCCAGGGCTACGCGTCGGGCCTGCGCGGTATCGCGCAGGACTTCGGCGTGAACGTCTGAGTCCAGGTCTGCGCGGCTTCGCAGCAATCCCGACCCGTCCGGCGCCGCGCGTTTCAGCGCGGCGCCGGACGCGCAGGACAACCACACAGGCACCACCTCGGGGAGGACCAGCATCATGGGCGTCACGCTCGCCAAGGGAGGCAACGTCTCCCTCTCCAAAGCCGCACCGAACCTGACCAACGTCATGGTCGGACTCGGCTGGGAGGAGCGCTCCACCACCGGAGCCCCCTTCGACCTCGACGCCAGCGCGTTGCTGTGCAGCGGCGCCAACCGGGTGCTGGGCGACGAGTGGTTCGTGTTCTACAACCAGCTCACGAGCCCGGACGGCTCGGTGGAGCACACCGGCGACAACCTCACCGGTGAGGGCGAGGGCGACGACGAGACGATCCTGGTGGACCTCACCAGGGTGCCGACGCAGTGCGAGAAGATCGTCTTCCCGGTCTCCATCCACATGGCCGACGAGCGCGGCCAGACCTTCGGCCAGGTCTCCAACGCCTACATCCGCGTGGTCAACCAGGCGGACGGCGCGGAGCTCGCCCGCTACGACCTGAGCGAGGACGCCAGCACCGAAACCGCCATGATCTTCGGCGAGCTCTACCGCTACCACGGCGAATGGAAGTTCCGCGCCGTGGGCCAGGGGTACGCGTCGGGACTGCGCGGGATCGCTCTAGACTTCGGGGTCAACGTTTCGTAAAGGCATGTGCGGCGCGGGGGAGACCCGTACCGGATACGGATTGGGTAGCCAGTGCTTCTGAAAACTTTCGGCTGGTCGTTCGCGGTGACCGCGCTCGGCCTGGCCGCGGCGGTCTTGTACGGGGGGTGGACCGCCTTCGGGATCGTGGCGATCCTGTCCATCCTCGAGATCTCGCTGTCCTTCGACAACGCGGTCGTCAACGCCGGAATCCTGAAGAAGATGAACGCCTTCTGGCAGAAGATCTTCCTCACGATCGGCGTGCTCATCGCGGTCTTCGGCATGCGGCTGGTCTTCCCCGTCGTGATCGTCGCCGTCACCGCCAAGATGGGACCCGTCGAGGCGGTCGACCTCGCGCTCAACAACAAGGACCGCTACCAGCAGCTGGTCACGGACGCCCACCCGGCGATCGCCGCGTTCGGTGGCATGTTCCTGCTGATGATCTTCCTGGACTTCATCTTCGAGGACCGGGACATCAAGTGGCTGCACTGGATCGAGCGGCCGCTCGCCAAGCTGGGCAAGATCGACATGCTGTCGGTCTGCATCGCCCTGGTCGTGCTGCTCATCACCTCCTTCACCTTCGCCGCCAACGCCCACCAGCACGGCGGCGCGCACATCGACAAGGCGCAGACGGTGCTCATCGCCGGCATCGCCGGTCTGATCACGTACATGGTCGTCGGCGGACTGTCCGGCTACTTCGAGGACAAGCTCGAGGAAGAGGAGGAACGCGAGCACGAGGAGGAGGAAGAGGCCGCGCGCACCGGCAAGAAGCGCTCGGCGGTCGCCCTGGCCGGCAAGGCCGCGTTCTTCATGTTCCTCTACCTCGAGGTGCTCGACGCGTCCTTCTCCTTCGACGGCGTGATCGGCGCCTTCGCCATCACCAACGACATCGTCCTGATGGCCCTCGGCCTCGGCATCGGCGCCATGTACGTCCGTTCGCTCACGGTCTACCTGGTCCGCCAAGGCACCCTCGACGACTACGTCTACCTGGAGCACGGCGCCCACTACGCGATCGGCGCGCTGGCCGTGATCCTCATGGTCACCATCCAGTACGAGATCAACGAGGTGATCACCGGCCTGGTCGGCGTGGTCCTCATCGCCTGGTCCTTCTGGTCCTCGGTGCGCCGCAACCGCGCCCTGGCGGCGGCCGAGACGAGCGCCGCGGGGGCGGACGCGCAGAGCGAGGTCTCCTCAGGGGTGTGACAGCCCTCCGGGTGAGGGAACGCTCTTGTGCGGGGCGGCCGACGAGGACCGGGTCGAACCGGTCCTTCGGGGCCGCCCCGTCGCATGGGTCCGGTGTGCGGTGAACTGGGGGCGGAAAGGGACATGGGCTTCTTCGACGGTCTGCTGGGAGGACGCGCGGCCGACTTCGACTCGGGCAGCGCCTCGTCCAACGCGATCGAGCTGACCAAGCGGCACCACCAGGTGTCGCTGACCAAGCAGGGCGCGGCCACCGGGCATCTGCGCGTCAACCTGACCTGGCGGATGCGCACCTCGGACTTCGACGGTCCGGCCCGGCAGAGCCTGCTGCGGCACCCGTTCAAGGCGCTCAAGCCGCCGGAGGTGCAAGGGCACAGCCAGAGCATGGTCAACGTCGACCTCGACCTCGGCTGCATGTACGAGCTGTCCGACGGCACCAAGGGCGTCGTACAGCCCCTCGGCGGCTTCCTCGGCGACGTGAACGCACCGCCGTACGTCAAGCTCAGCGGCGACGACCGGTTCGGGTCCGCGTCCGGCGAGACCATGTACATCAACCTCGACCACCGGGACCAGATCAAACGGCTGCTGGTCTTCGTCTACATCTACGACCAGACACCCGCCTTCGACCGCACCCACGCGATCGTCACGATGTATCCGAGCAATGGCCCGCGCATCGAGATCGGCCTCGACGAACGCCACCCGCAGGCACGCTCGTGCGCGGTGGTCCTGATCGAGAACGTCAAGGGCGAACTGGTCGTCCGCCGCGAGGTCAAGTTCGTCTACGGCTTCCAGTCGGAACTGGACCGCCTGTACGGCTGGGGCCTCCAGTGGGGCCGGGGCTACAAGTCCAAGGCGGACCGGTAGCGCGAGCCGGGCGTCCCTCGGCCGTACCGCCTACCGCCCGATGAACTGCGGCCCCTGCGGCGGCAGCCGGAACTCCGGGTCGGGCACGGCCGTCACCGGCGGGGGATACCCGTACCCGGACGGGGCCGTGGCCGCCACCGGCTGCTGCGGGTAGCCGTACGCCGGCTGCGGATACCCGTACGCCGGCTGAGCCGCCGAGGGCACCTGCACGGGCTGCTCCGGCGGCAGCGGCTGCGCGGCCGGAGCGGCGCCCGCGCCCTGCGAGCCATGCGCCTCCTCCGACTCGTCCACCGAGATGCCGAAGTCCGTGGCGAGGCCCTTCAGGCCGTTCGAGTAGCCCTCACCGAGCGCGCGGAACTTCCAGCCGTCGCCCCGCCGGTACAGCTCACCGCAGATCAGCGCGGTCTCCTGGCCGGTCTCCGGTTTGATGTCGAAGTAGGCCAGCGGCTCCTCACCGGCGGCCGCCGCGTCGTACAGCAGGATGCGCAGCCCCTGTACGACGTCGAAGGCGACGCCGTCCGCCGAGGCGACCAGCAGGATCCGGAGCACATCCGGGTCGAGCCCGGCGAGATCCGTCTGGACCGTGTCCGTCAGGCCGTCGGCGACCCGCTTCTTGCCCAGCCGCCAGACCTTCCCGGACGGATGCCGCGGCTGGTTGTAGAAGACGAAGTCCTCGTCGGAGCGCACACGGCCGCCGGGACCCAGGACCAGCGCGGAGGCGTCGACGTCCGGGATACCCTGCCCGGGCGTCCAGCGCACCACGGCCCGTACCGTGGTGACGTCCAGCGGGACGTTCGACCCTTTCAGCATCGCGTGCGTCATGCGGTCATCCTGCCTTCTCCGTCCTGGTCACGACAACGCGGGTCATGGACACGGCCGGGTTACCTGAAATTCATGCCCCACGGGAACCTCGGACATGGATTCGTACGTACTATTACCGGCCACCTTTTGACAGTCTTCGCAGGCCGCTCGATGCGCCACGGGGGGAGCTTCATGCGTCATTTCGGGCACCTCGCCACCGAGGTGCGGCAGCGCCTGTTCCATCAGGAGCCGTGCGAGTTCACCGCCGACTCCCCTGCGCGGACGCTCTCCGCGGCCCTGGGCGCCACGCTCTACAGCCCGGCCACCCGGCCGCGGCTCGCCGACGACATCGTCAAGCAGGCGGAGCGTGGCGTGGTCTCGATGGTGCTGTGCCTGGAGGACTCGATCGACGACGCCGAGGTGGAACACGGCGAGGAGAACCTGGTCCGGCAGTTCGACGAACTGGCCACGCTCGAGCAGGCGTCCGGTTCCGTGCACCTCCCGCTGCTGTTCATCCGGGTCCGCGTCCCCGAGCAGATACCCGACCTGGTGCGGCGTCTCGGGCCCGCGGTGCGGCTGCTGTCCGGGTTCGTGCTGCCGAAGTTCACCGCGGAACGGGGCATTCCGTTCCTGGAGGCGGTGCAGGCCGCCGAGGCGGAGAGCGGACGGCGGCTGTTCGCCATGCCGGTCCTCGAATCGCCCGAGCTGCTCTACCGGGAGTCGCGGGTGGAGACCCTGGAGGGGATCTTCCGCGCGGTCGACAAGTACCGCGACCGGGTACTCGCGCTGCGCCTCGGGGTGACGGACTTCTGCTCCTCGTACGGGCTGCGCAGGGCCCCCGACATGACCGCCTACGACCTCCAGGTCGTCGCCTCCGTGATCGCCGACGTGGTGAACATGCTGGGGCGGGCCGACGGCACCGGGTTCACGGTGACCGGGCCGGTGTGGGAGTACTTCCGGGTGCAGGAGCGCATGTTCAAGCCACAGTTGCGGCAGAGCCCCTTCATGGAGGTGCAGGCCGTCGAGCTGCGCGAGAAGCTGATCGAGCACGCGATGGACGGGCTGCTGCGGGAGATCTCCCTGGACCAGGCCAACGGGCTGCTCGGCAAGACCTGCATCCACCCCTCCCACGTCCTGCCCGTGCACGCGCTGTCGGTGGTCAGCCACGAGGAGTTCAGCGACGCGGCGGACATCCTGCGGCCGGAACGCGGCGGCGGGGGTGTCCTGAGGTCGGCGTACACGAACAAGATGAACGAGGTGAAGCCGCACCGCGCCTGGGCCGAGCGGACCCTGCTGCGCGCCGAGGTCTTCGGCGTCGCGCGGGAGGACGTCGGCTTCGTGGAACTGCTGGCCGCCGCGGTCTCCGACTGACGCACCGCATCACCGCCGAGGGCACACAAGGAAGGCATGAACAAGCCAGTGAACGACGGGCTCTGGTCCGGCACCTGGGTCGCCGAGCGACTCGGGGTCGAACTCGTGGGCGACGACCGGCTGACGGGCCTGCTGGGGCTCGCGCTGCGCCGCAACCCCAAGCGGGCGCACCTGCTCGTGTCCAACGTGCTCGGCAAGCACGTGCCGCAGTCGCCCTCGGTCGTGTACGGCCACGGGTTCGCCCTGGGCCGCCGGGTCCGGGACCTGCTGGGCGCCGACCAGTGCGGCCGGGCGGTCGTCCTGGGCTACGCGGAGACCGCGACGGGCCTCGGCCACGCGGTCGCGGACGGCCTCGGCACCGCGCCGTACCTGCACTCCACGCGCCGCCCGGTCCCCGGCGTCGCCCCGGCCGGCGGCTTCGAGGAGTCCCACTCGCACGCCACCTCCCACCTCCTGCTGCCCGAGAACCCCGCCCTGCTGGCCTCCGACGGCCCGCTGGTCCTGGTGGACGACGAGTTCTCCACCGGCAACACGGTCCTGAACACCATCCGCGACCTGCACGCCCGCTATCCGCGCAAGCGGTACGTCGTGGTCGCGCTGGTCGACATGCGGGCCCCGTCCGACGCGGACCGCCTGCGGCAGTTCGCCGACCGGATCGACGCCCAGGTGTCCCTGGTGACCACCGCCTCCGGCACGGTCCGCCTCCCCGCGGACGTCCTGGAGAGGGGCCAGGAACTCGTCGCACACCACGAAGCGGCCCAACCGGCCGGGTTCCACACGGAGCAGACACCACCCCCAGCCGGTGCTTCGGCGGGGGCGGAGGGCACGGCCGTGTGTGAGGCGTCCGTCGTTCCGGGGCAGCGGAGGGCCGGGCGGGTCCGGCGGGTCGAGTTGCGCTGGCCTCGGGGGGTGCCGGACGGGGGGCGGCACGGGTTCACGCCGGTGCACCGGGACCGGCTGGAGTGGGCGCTGCCCGCCATGGCCGCCCGGATCGCCGAGGCGTTGCCCCGGGGCGCGCGGCGGGTGCTGGTGCTCGGCTGCGAGGAGCTGATGTACGCGCCGCTGCGGCTGGCGCGGGAGGTGGAGCAGGTCGTGGAGGCCGAGGTGCGGTACTCCACCACCACCCGCTCGCCCGTGCTGGCCGTGGACGACCCCGGTTACGCGATCCGCACCCGGCTGGTCTTCCCGGCGCACGACGACCCGGCCGACGGCCCCGGCGAGCGCTACGCCTACAACGTCGCCGGCGGCGACTTCGACGCCGTGGTCGCCGTCGTCGACTCCGCCGCCGACACCCCCGAACTGCACGCGCCCACCGGCCTGCTGGCCCGGCTCGCCGCGCACACCCCCCACGTCCTGCTCGCGGTCGTGCCCTCGCACCTCCCCGTGCCCCCGCACGCCCCCGAAAGGTCCCCGATGCTGCCCGAGCCCCTCCGCGGCCCCGCCTTCTCCTCGTACGCGCCCGACGAGGTCGGCTGGCTGCTCCAGGACCTCTCGGACGCGACGCTGGAGGCGCCGACGGAGGAGCGCGAGGAGGCGATCCAGAGCGGCGGCGCCCACTACGCCGAGTCGCTGCCGGTGGAGTACCAGCCCAGCGAGCAGTACCAGGACCTGTTCCACACGGCCCTGACGGCCTCCGCCGCGCGGATCGCCCGGGCCGTGGGCGTGGTCACCGAGACGATCCTCGCCGAACTCCCCCTGCGCCGGAGGAACCCGGCCGGGACGGAGGAGACCTCGGACGCCGGCCCCGTACTCGTCTCGCTGGCCCGCGCCGGCACACCCGTCGGCGTACTGATGCGGCGCTGGGCCCGGTTCCGGCACGGCCGGGACCTGCCGCACTACGCCGTGTCGATCGTGCGCGGCCGAGGCATCGACACCAACGCGCTGCGCTGGCTGGCCGCCCACCACGACCCCCGCGACGTCGTCTTCGTCGACGGCTGGACCGGCAAGGGCGCCATCACCCGCGAACTGACGCAGGCGATCAGGGAGTTCGAGGAGCGCGAAGGGATCACCGGGTTCGACCCCGAGATCGCGGTGCTGGCCGACCCCGGTTCGTGCGTGCGGACGTACGGCACCCGGGAGGACTTCCTCATACCCTCCGCCTGCCTCAACTCCACCGTGTCCGGCCTGATCTCGCGGACCGTGCTGCGCGCGGACCTGGTCGGCCCGCACGACTTCCACGGCGCGAAGTTCTACCGCGAACTGGCCGGCGCCGACGTGTCGAACGTCTTCCTCGGCGCCGTCTCCCAGCGCTTCCCCGAGGTCGCCGACAGCGTCGACATCGCCGCCAAGGAACTGCTGTCCACCGACCGCACCCCCACCTGGGAGGGCTGGGCGGCGGTCGAGCGCATCAGCGAGGAGTACGGCATCCACGACGTGAACCTGGTCAAGCCCGGCGTCGGCGAGACCACCCGCGTGCTGCTGCGCCGGGTGCCGTGGAAGATCCTGGCGCGGGCCGGCGCCGGTGCCGACCTGGACCACGTACGGCTGCTGGCCGAGCAGCGCGGGGTCCCGGTCGAGGAGGTGGACGAACTGCCGTACAGCTGCGTGGGGTTGATCCACCCCCGGTACACGCGCGGGGCGACCGGCGCCGACGGCAGGGCGGTGACCCGCTGATGCCGGTCCTGGTGGCGAGCGATCTCGACCGTACGCTCATCTACTCCTCCGCCGCCCTGGCGCTGACCATGCCGGACGCGCGGGCACCCAGGCTGCTGTGCGTGGAGGTGCACGAGAGCAGGCCGCTGTCGTACCTGACCGAGACGGCCGCCCAGCTGCTCACCGATCTCGCCGACACGGCGGTGTTCGTGCCCGCCACGACCCGCACCCGCAAGCAGTACCTGCGCATCAACCTGCCGGGCCCGGCCCCGACGTACGCCATCTGCGCCAACGGCGGCCATCTGCTGGTGGACGGCGTGTCGGACGGCGACTGGCACCGGCGGGTGCTCGCGCGGCTGGCCGACGAGTGCGCGTCGCTCGCGGAGGTCCAGGAGCACCTGCTGCGCACCGCAGACCCGGCCTGGGTGCGCAAGCACCGCGTCGCCGAGGATCTGTTCGCCTACCTCGTGGTGGAGCGCGAGCTGCTGCCCGAGGAGTGGGTGAAGGAGCTGGCCGCGTGGGCGGCCGGCCGGGGCTGGACGGTCTCCTTGCAGGGCCGCAAGCTCTACGCCGTCCCCAAGCCGCTGACCAAGAGCGCCGCAGTCCGCGAGGTGGCCCGCCGCACCGGCGCCGACCTCGTCCTCGGCGCCGGCGACTCGCTGCTGGACGCCGACCTGCTGCACGCCGTGGACCGCGGCTGGCGGCCCGGACACGGCGAGCTGGCCGACACCGGCTGGACGGCACCCGGCATCGCCGCCCTGCCCGAGCGCGGGGTGCTCGCCGGGGAGCGGATCGTGCGGGAGTTCCTCAGGGCGGCCCGGGCGCCCCGGTAGGAGCGTCAGCCGCGGCAGCCGGTGGGAGCGTCAGCCGCAGCAGCCTCCGCCGCAGCACCCGCCGCCGCCCGAGCCGGACCGCGGCGCGGGTGCCGGGGCGGCCGCCGAGCCGCCCACCGCGACCGTGGACAGCAGCTTGACCGTGTCGTCGTGCCCGGCGGGGCAGCTCGCCGGGGCGGACGACTCCGCCATGGGACGACTCAGTTCGAAGGTGTCGCCGCAGCTCCGGCAGCGGTACTCGTAGCGAGGCATGCGCCCAGATTAACGGGCGTGACCGGACGCACAGCCCTTCGTGTTTCTTATGTCTTGGTTTCTGTCCAGTTCTTGTGCGGAGAAATTGAAAAGACGGCTGATAATTTTGTAGCGCCGCGAGGGCCGCGTGGCGGCTGCGAACAAGGGGGAGGGCAGCCGCAGTTGCGGTGACTGTGTCGACCCGCGCGAGCAATACGAAAGTGCGGAGGAGGACGCAGTAGTGACGGAGGCAGGGCGGGGGGACGGCCTTCCGGAGGAGGACCGCCGGACCGGCGGGAGCCGCGCCGAGGACGGACCACCGGACCGGTCGCGGACCGACCGGTCGGTGCGTGCGGAGGAAACGATCCAGCTCAAGGTCGACGCACTGCGCCGAGCGGACGAGACCATGCAGCTGAAGGTCGACGCCCTCCGCGGCCGGCACACGGGCGCGCAGCCGCACGAGACGATGCAGTTACGCGCCTTACAGACGCAGCCCGACCTGCCCGACCGGCCCGACCCGTCGGCCCCGTCCGACCCGTCCGACGGTCCGCCCCGGCGGCGCGCCGACCGCCGCAAGCCGCGCACCGGCCCCACGCTCCCCCCGGCCCTGACCCGGCGCCTCGCCCCCCTCGTCGCGGTGGCCGCGCCGTACGCACGGAAACTGAAACCGGTCTACCCACGACCCGGCCGCACCGGCTGGCGGCGCTGGCTCCCCTCCTGGAAGCAGTGGCTCGGCGCCACCCTCTCGGCCCTGGGCCTGAGCACCCTCCTCCTGACCATCGCCTACGCCGCGACCGACATTCCGCGGAACCTGAACACCTACGCCACCCAGCAGGACAACGTCTACTTCTGGTCCGACGGCACCCCCATGGCCCGTACCGGCTGGGTGCAGCGCCAGGCGATGCCGCTGAAGGACATACCCGAGGACGTCCGCTGGGCGGTCCTCGCGGCCGAGAACGAGAGCTTCTACAGCGACCCCGGCATCTCCTTCACGGGCATCGGCCGGGCCCTGTGGCGCACCGTCGGCAAGGGCGACACCCAGGGCGGCTCCACCGTCACCCAGCAGTACGTCAAGAACGTCTACCTCTCCCAGGACCAGTCCGTCAGCCGCAAGTTCACCGAGGCGATGATCGCGCTCAAGCTGGACAACCGGATGAGCAAGGACAAGATCCTCGAGGGCTACCTCAACACCAGCTGGTTCGGCCGCGGCACCTACGGCATCCAGCGCGCCGCCCAGGCCTACTACGGCAAGGACGTCGGCGACCTCGACGCCAGTGAGGCCGCCTTCCTCGCCTCCCTGCTCAAGGGCGCCGGGCTCTACGACCCCACCCTGAGCCCGGCCAACCACAGCCGTGCCGTGGAGCGCTGGACCTGGACCCTCGACCGCATGGTCAAGATCGGCAAGCTGTCGCAGGCCGAACGCGCCAAGTTCCGCACGTTCCCCGAACCGCTCAAGCGCAACCCGCTCTACGACACCGGTCAGCAGAGCGACTACCTGGTCGAACTGGCCTCGCAGTACGCCAGGAAGACCGCGCACATCACCGATCAGGAGTTCGACCTGGGCGGCTACCAGATCTACACCACCTTCGACCGCAAGCGGGAGAGCGCACTGACCGACGAGGTCACCAAGGCCCGCAAGAAGGCGCGGAAGACCACGCCCGGCCCGGCCGGGACCGTGCACTACGGCGCCGCCTCCGTGGCCGCCGACGGCCGCATCCTCGCCGTCCACGGCGGCCCCGACCACCGCACCCAGGGCTACAACGAGTCCAACGCCTCCACCGTCCCGGCCGGTTCGGCCTTCCTGCCGTTCGTCTACGCGGCCGGACTCGAGCACGGCGTCACCGAGCGGCGTGACGTCCCCAGGGAGCGGGTCACCCCCCAGACCCTCTACGACGGCGACGACGACGTGCCCGTCACCACCCCCGAGGGCCCCTACTGGGACCGCAGCGGGAAGAAGGTGTCCGCCCACAACGACGACAAGAAGTCCTGGGGGCGGATCAGCCTGCACCAGGCGCTCGCGAACTCCGTGAACACGCCGTTCATGCAACTCGGCATGGACACCGGACTGGACCGGGTCAAGCAGACCGCCCAGGCCGCCGGACTGCTGCCCTCCAGCATGGGCCCGCAGGTGCCCGCGCTGTCCCTGGGCAGCTCCACCCCGAGCGCGATCCGGATGGCCAGCGGCTACGCCACCTTCGCCGCCAAGGGCACGCACACCGAGCCGTACTCGGTGCGGCGCATCACCCGCAACGGCTCCTCCGTCCGGCTGGACACCCCGGCCACGCGGCGCGCGTTCGGCCGGGGCGTGGCCGAGGCGGTCACCGAGGCGCTCGGCGACTCCTTCCGCACCGCCCACCCGGGTGCGGCGTCGGGCACGGCACCGGTCGCGGGCAAGGCCGGCACCACCGAGGACGACACCGCCGCCTGGTACGTGGGCACGGCCGAGTCGGTGTCCACCGCGGTGGTCGTCTACCGCATGGACCTGGCCAAGAGCCTCGAACCGCTGCCGCTGGAAGGAGTCGCCGGCACCCCGGCCGACAGCGTTCCCTACGGGATCTGGGCCGGTGCCATGAACCCACTCGGCTGAACCCGGCGGCCCGGCCGCACCCACCCCCCACCACCCCCCTCGCAGATTGAGCCCCCCATGAAGTCAACCGGCCGTCGGCGCAAGGCCCGTGCGCCCCGCCGCGCCACCCGCCCCGAGTTCCTGACCCTGGCCGCCCTGCTGGTCGTCGCCTCCGTGGTGGCGGGGTTCCTGACGCTGACCCGCGCCGACTCGACCACGCCGACCGCGTCCGCCGGATCCGAGGGAGGGGGGGCCAAGGCCGGCTCCAAGGGCGGCCCCGAGGACGCCGGTTCCCCGTCCGGGGGGGCCGAGGAGCCCGAGTGGGACGGCAAGGTCCGGGTGCTCGGCGACGGCTCCACCTCCTACACCGGTCCGCAGAAGGCCGAGTGGAAGCCGAGGCCGCTCAAACCCGGCGAGAAACCGCCGCAGTTCGTGGTCTTCTCCTGGGACGGCGCCCTGGAGGGCGACGACCGCCTGTTCTCGCACTACCGCGAGCTGGCCAAGGAGTACGACGCCCACATGACCTTCTTCCTCACGGGCATCTACCTGCTGCCCAAGGCCAAGAAGGACCTCTACCACCCACCGCAGCACTCGGCGGGCGCCGCCGCCATCGACTACGCCACCGTGGACCACATCCGCACCACCCTGGAGCAGCTCGGCGAGGCGTACGAGGACGGCAACGAGATCGGCACCCACTTCAACGGCCACTTCTGCGGCGCCAAGGGCGGCGGCGACTGGAGCGTCGAGGAGTGGAAGAGCGAGATCGACCAGTTCTACTCCTTCGCGGAGAAGTGGAAGACCAACAGCGGTCTCACCGACGTCCCGCCGCTGCCCTTCGACTTCAGGAAGGAGATCACCGGAGGACGCGCGCCCTGCCTGGAGGGGCAGCCCAACCTGCTGAAGGCCATCAAGGACTACGGCTGGCGCTACGACGCCAGTTCGCCCGGCGACTTCCAGATCTGGCCGTCGAAGAAGGAGGGCATCTGGGACTTCCCGCTCCAGATGCTCCCCTACGAGGACGGCAAGTACCAGGGACTGTCCATGGACTTCAACTTCCTCTACAACCAGTCCAACGGTGAGACCCAGGGCGATCCGGCCAACTTCCCGCAGTGGGAGCAGCAGACCGTCGACTCCTACATGGCCGGATTCAACCGCGTCTACTACGGCAGCCGGGCGCCCCTGTTCGTCGGCAACCACTTCGAGGACTGGAACGGCGGCATCTACATGAAGGCCGTCGACCGGGTCGTCGAGAACATCTGCACCAAGAAGGACGTCAAGTGCGTCTCGTTCCGGGAGCTCGCCGACTGGCTGGACGTCCAGAAGCCGGAGACCCTGCAACGGCTGCGCGCCCTGGACCCGGCCCAGTCCCCCGACTGGTCGTCGGTGGTCAACTGACACGTAGGACTGGGGAGTTCCACTTGTGGCCCCCGCTTCACAGCAGCTCCACACCGCATGCGAAGATGCCGTCGCCCGGTAGGTCTACCGGCGTAGAGGGGAACACCATTGAAATCAAGAAAATTAAGCCGTAAACGGCGTCGCGCCACCATAGTCTCGGCGGCGGCCGCCTCGGTCGTCGCCGGCGTGGCGCTGGTGCCCAACTGGAGCGCGGGCGCGGCGGTCACCGACGATCCGACGGTGGACGCGGCCACCAGGGCCACCTTCCAGAAGCTGGCCGACGCGGTCTTCACCGACCGCACCCAGGCCCTGGTGGACGACGCCCCGGGAAGCAGGGGACGCCACCACCGGCTGACGTCCGGCTTCTCCGGCAAGGTCCGCCTGTCCGGCACGCAGTCGCGCGAGGAGACCTCCGCCCTGGACCAACTGCGCGGCCGCAAGGCGCGGCTCGCGAAGCTGGGTGAGAAGTACAGCGCCGCCAAGACCAGCGTGTCGCTGGACGCCACCCAGGTGAAGGGCCGCGACGCCAAGGTCGCCGTCACCGAGACCACGACCCTGACGTACCGGAAGATCCGCGGCAACGAGCCGAAGACCACCGGCTTCCAGGCCCACCACGAGCTGACGTTCAGGGCCGACCAGCAGGGCAACTGGCAGCTGACCGGCATCCGCGACACGGACGACGGCGTCGCCGTCAACCAGATCGCCGCACCGCCCGTGGTCACGCCGCCCACCGCGAAGCCGTCGACCACGGCACCGACCGCGAAGGCCTCGACCAAGGCGCCCACCCCGGCCCCGACCACCGCGGCTCCGACCACCGCGGCCCCGGCTGCCTCCAGCACGGCCCCCAGCGTCGCCGCCGACGGCAACCCGCCGTCGGCCCCCCGCGCGGCCATCACCACGAACCCGCCCGCCGCGCCGAAGAACCTCTCCGGCGGCGCCTACGACTACAAGGCCATGGCGGCGTACGCGACGAAGTACTGGAACAACTACAACCCCGACTACCCCGACTTCAACGGGGCGGGAGCCGGCGGCGACTGCACCAACTTCGTCAGCCAGTCCCTCAAGGCGGGCGGCTGGAAGCACGAACCCGGCTACACGTACGACTTCCACAAGTGGTTCGGGAACTCCGAGATCCAGTCGGACTCGTTCGTCGGCGTCAACGAGTTCTCCTGGTTCGCCCTCTCCTCCAAGCGGGTCACCAGCCTCGCCAACGTCTACCAGATGGACATCGGCGACGTGCTCCAGGTGGACTTCAACCGGGACGGGTCCAAGGACCACTCCATGATCGTCACGTCCCGCACCGCGCAGGGCGTGCCGTACCTGTCGTACCACTCCACCAACACCTACAACAGGTCGGTGGCGAGCATCATCGCCTCCTACCCGGACGCGTACTACTACGCCTACCGGACCTGAGCGGTGCCTTCCGGGAGCGGGGAGCGGGCCGTCAGTGGCCGGCTCCCCGCTCCTCGCGGATCCGGGACACCACCGCGGCCACCGTCTGCCGGACCGCCTCGGTCTCCGTCAGGAAGTGCCAGTAGTCGGGATGGCGGCCCTCCAGCGTGGCCACCGCCCGCTCCAGCCGGCCCACCGAGTCGTCCAGCGGGCGGGCGTGCCGCGGATCCGGCGTCGTACGGCCCGACATGGCCAGCCGCTGCGCGTCCCGGATCGCGAACCGGGTCCGCTCGACCTCCGCCTGCGGGTCCTTCTGCACCGAGTTCAGCCGCCGCAGCCGGTCCCCGGCGGCCGACACCGCCTCGTCGGTGGTGTTCAGCAGCGCCCGCACCGTCGACAGCAGCGCCGTCGCGTCCGGCCAGCGCTGGGCGTCCCGCGCGGACTGCGCCTCCCGCAGCTTCGCCTCCGCCTCCCGCACACTCCCGGCGGCCTGCTCCGGCACCTGTTGCAGGTCCTGCCAGCAGGCGACCGTGAACCGCCGCCGCAGCTCGCTGAGCACCGGCTCCACCTGCCCGGCGCGCGTACTCAGCGCCTGCGCCCGGGTGCGCAGCGACACCAGCCGGTGATCGATCTCGGCGGCCTGCTCCGGCAGCCGCACCGCGTCCGCCCGGATCGCCTCCGCCTCCCGCGCCACCCGCTCGGCGCGCTCCAGCGTCGGCTGCACGCCGTGCTGTCCCGCGCCCTGGTTGAGCCTGGTCAGCTCGGGGGAGAGGGCGGCGAGCCGGGCGGCCAGGTCGTCCGCCCTGAGCCCGGAGCCGCGGACGTCGTCGAGTGCGCCGGCGGCGGCGCTCAGGGCCTGCCGGGCGCGCTCCACGGAGGGCGCCACCCGCGCCAGTTGGGTCTCCGCCTTGCCGAGCAGCGGCCCGAGGCCACTGCCGAAACGGTCCAGCTCCCTTTTGACGCCCAGCAGTTCGTCCTTGGCGGCGGTCAGGTCGACGCGCGCCCGGGAGGCGACGGAGGCCTCCAGGTCGTCACGGTCCAGGTCCTGGGCGTCGACGGCCTGGATGTAACGCTGACTGACCTCGTCGATGCGCCGCCCCAGCGCCTCGAAGTCGGCGACCGCGCGGCGGGCGTCCGGGGAGTCGTCGACTGCCGTGATCGTCTCGATCGAGATCCGCAGGTCGCGCTGGGCGCTGTCCAGCTCGTAGAAGGCGGCCGCGGCGGCGTCCTTGGCGGCCTGCGCCTCGGCCCGCTGGGTCTCGGCCCGCCCGCCGAACCAGCGCCGGGTGCCGCCGCCCGCGAAGGCGGCCGGCAGCGCGAGCAGGGCGAGCACCGGCAGGCCCATCAGTACGAGGACGTCACGGACGTCACGGGCGGCCGAGGTGCGCGCCGGGCTCGGACAGGCGCTCCGAGGCCGGGGCCGTGCATACGGCGAGTGCGGCTGTGCGGGGGTCGCCGGTGTCGCCGTCACATCCCTCTCCCGTGCTGTGGTCCGCCATGCGTGTGGTCATTCTCCCATTCGCGGCGGACGAACACACGGGCCGGTCAGTCAGCCGTACGAACTGTGATCCTTCCGTCGCCGGTGGTCGCGGACACCACGTGGGAGCTGGCATCGTTCCGGGGCACGGAGACGTCCACCGAGCCGTCGCCGGTCTTCGTCGTCACCCGGTACGCGGCGTGCGGCAGCACCACGCTGATGGAGCCGTCCCCGGAACTCGTCTCCACCCGGTCCGGCACGGTGGCCAGTTCGAGGCGGACCGAGCCGTCGCCGGTGGTGGCCCGCACCCGGCGGGAGGAGACCTCCGCCCGTACGGTCCCGTCGCCGGAGCGCAGCTCCAGGGGGCCGGTGGAGTCGGTGACGTGCACGGATCCGTCGCCGGTACGGATGCTCAGCGCGTCCTTGAACCCGCGCGCCCGCACGCTGCCGTCGCGGTCCTCGACCTTCACGGCGATCCCGCGCGGGACCTCGATCCGGTGCTTGGCCGAGCAGTCGGCGACGAACCCCGAGCACTTCATCCGCAGCACCAGCCGGTCGTCCCTCATGGACCAGGTCACCCTCGGATCGTCCCCGACCAGCACGGAGCCACGGAACCAGCGGGTGACCTCCACGGTCCCCGGCTTCGCCGAACCCGCGGCGACGATCTCCAGCGCCGAGTCGTCCGAGTCCACGGTCAGGGTGTCTCCGCGCAGGGCGAAGGAGTGCCGCTCGGGGCTGGTGTCGTCCTCGGCGGAGCCCCCGCAGGCCGTGGCCGTAGCGACCAGGACCACGACGACACCGGCGACGGCGGCGACACGAGCGGGCACGGAACGGGACATGACGATCTCCCCCTGACGACGGACGACGAGCCCCCACGGCTCTGTGAAGACCGTAGAAAGAACCCCCGCCACGGAGAATCCGGCGGGCTACCGGACGGGGGGTGGGGTAAACCCCCGTCGGCGTCCCGCTTCGCCGGGCGCGTGGACCTCCGAGGGGGCAGCAACTCGCCACGACGCGGCGGCCGCGGTGATCGGACGGCGCGCCCCCGGGCGTCCGGTCCGGCCTGGACGGCACCGCCCCCGCACGACCGGAGAGATCGTGCGGGGCATCGGACCGTCCAGGCCGGACCGGAGACCTGACTTCCTGCCTGTCCGACATACGGATTTGGAGGAGGGCACCCGGGACAATGTAGGCTGTCGGCTGGTCCCGGGTGCGTAGCTCAGCGGTAGAGCGCCTGCCTTACAAGCAGGATGTCGGCGGTTCGAAACCGTCCGCGCCCACCAGTTGTAGATGAACAGGGCCCAGGTCGGCGGGTTGGAACCCGAAGGCCTGGGCCCTTGCCTTTGCGCTTCGCTAGGTCTCGTCCTCGTTTTCCGGGGGCTCGTGGGCGTGTTTCAGGTGGCTGCGGGCGGTGACGCCGTCCGGGCCGGGCAGTTCCGACCAGTAGCGGTGGGTGCTGACGAACACCGCGAGTTCGTGCTCGCGGCGGCGGAGCTTTTCGACCGCGGCCTGCTCGTCGGGTGTCCAGCCCGGTGAGGCCGGCCGCTCCACCTTGCGCCAGCCGCCGTCGTCGCTGAACCCGTCCAGCGGCTCGACCGACCAGGGCAGCCGCTTGAGCAGGGCCGACAGCTCGGCCCGTACCTGGTGCAGCTCCTCCTGGCCGGCGAGGAGATCACTCGGGAAGTCATAGCGCGTAGCCACGCCGCAATGCTACGCCTGTTCGAATTTGGCCCGCGACCGCAATGCGGGGGGTTCATGTGTTCGAGTTCGCTCCGGGTGGCGGGAGCGGCTTTCGAGCACGGGCTCTTGAGTAGCAACGCGGATGTCGGGGCCGGGGCACGGCTCGTACCGTCTCGGCCGTGGAGAACACCGTGAACACCCGCGCGCGGACCCCCTCGGACTGGGTGGGGCTCGTCGTCCTCAGTCTGATCGTGCTGTTCGTCGGCGCCGTGCTGATGTTCGTCGTGCCGCTGCTCACCCTCGCCTGCGCCGCCTGTCAGGACGGTGTGCTCGGGCCGCTCCGGTACGGGGACGTGCAGGTCGCGGTGGCGCAGGGCGTCGTGCCCGTGGTGGCCCTGGGTACTGTCGGCGGGATGCTGCACCCGCGCGGAGGCGCGCGGGTCGCCGCGATCGGGCTGGCGCTGCTGGGCGTGCTGCTCTGCGTGATGCTGGCCCTCGGTCAGGTCGCCGCCTGAGGATGGTGCGGCGGGGCGCTTGCGCGGCGGGCGCGGGGCGTGCTGACACTGGGGGCATGTGCCGGAGCATCAAGACACTGCGTCCGCCCGCGTTGCCCGAGGAGGCGACCGAGGAGGAGATCCGGGCCGCCGCGTTGCAGTACGTGCGGAAGGTCTCGGGGTTCCGGGCGCCTGCCGCGCACAACCAGGAGGTCTTCGACCGGGCGGTCGACGTGATCGCGCAGGCCACGCAGGACCTGCTGGCGGGGCTGGAAGTGCGGGGGCAGGCGGCGCCCAGGGCCGGGTGACGGCCGGGCGGGGGGCGTCCGGATGGGGGCCGGGTGGCGAGGGATGGTGAGCGCCGGGTGCGGCGCCCGTCGCCGGACTTGTCCTACGACGCCTCCGCCGGCTTCGGCGGGCGTCGCATCAGGTACGCCGCTCCCGCGCCCGCCGCGAAGAGTGCCGCCACCGACACGCAGGTCGCCAGCCAGGCGGCGCCCAGCCAGCGGGTGCCGAAGTAGCCGAGGGCCACGCTGTAGGTGGCCCAGGACAGGCCCGCCAGCGCGGACCAGGGCAGGAACTCCCGGACCCGGCGGTGTGCCGCGCCGGCGCTGAAGGAGACCACCGAGCGGCCGGCCGGGGCGAAGCGGGCGAGGACCACCAGCGCGCCGCCGCCCCGGGACAGGGCCGTGCCGAGCCGTTCCTGCGCCCTGCTCAGTCGTCGGGAGCGGGAGATCGCGCGGTCCAGGCGCTCGCCGCCGCGCCGGGCCAGACGGTAGGCGACGAGGTCACCCAGTACGGAGGCTGTCGCCGCGCACAGGGTCAGGGCCAGGATGTCGGGTACGTTCTGCGGGACGTGCCCGGTCGCCGCGCCGGTGCCCGCGGCCGCCGCCGTGGCGGCCGTCACTATCAGCACGCCGCTGGGCAGGACCGGCAGGAACACATCCAGCAGTACGGACGCGGCCACCATGACGTAGATCCATGGAGTGCCGGTGAGTGACCCCACCCTCGCCACACTCTCCAGCACCGAGAACTCCCCCCGTCACCCCCGTGAACCGCGGACCGTGCCGCGGTGTCGCGCGGGAGCGGCAGGAGCGGCCTTGAACAGCCATACAGCGTACGCCGGAAGTGTGACAGAAGTTCCACTGGGGGTTGATGTGATTACTGAGGCCCCAGCGTTCGTTCGGTGGCACTCCGCCGCCCCGTACGGCACTGCGGCGGTACGGGGCGACGGAGTCGGGTGAGGGCCGGGGGTCAGCAGCCGGCGAGGTAGTTCTGGAGCGCGCTCTTCTCAGCCGTGTCGACGGAGAGGTTGTAGTAGTACTTCACCTGCACCCAGGCGCGGGCGTAGGTGCAGCGGTACGACGTCTGGGTCGGCATCCACTCGGCCGGGTCCTTGTCGCCCTTGGACCGGTTGGAGCTGGCCGACACGGCGATCAGCTGGGGGCGGGTCAGGTCGTTGGCGAACGCCTGGCGCTGGGCGGTGGTCCACTTGCTCGCGCCGGAGTCCCAGGCCTCGGCGAGCGGCACGACGTGGTCGATGTCGAGGCTGGAGGAGGTGGTCAGGGTGACGCCGTCGTACACGGAGTACCAGCTGCCGCTGGTGGACGCGCAGTTGGCGTCGGTGACGACGTTCGAGCCGTCCCGCATGAGGACCGTCTCGCGGGTGTCGCACTTGCCGCTGATGGTGATCCAGTGCGGGAAGAGGGCGCGGTCGTAGCCGGTGCGGTTCTCGGTCGCCACGGTGAGGGAGGCGAGGTAGCTGCGGGCGGTGGCCGCGCTGACGGGGGTGGGGAGGGCCGCGGAGGCGGTCGGGCCGTTCAACAGGCCTATGGAGGCTATGAGTCCGGTGATCGCCGCGACTATGCTGAGTCGTTGACGCGCGTAGAGCTTGAACCTGCGGGACATGCGAACTCCCTTGGGGGTGAGGGGCGTTGGGTGTGAGCAGGGGAAGCGAGGGAATGCTCGCCGCGCAGTGTTGCGGGCGGGTGAGCGTGCGGTGAGAAGTTAGTGACGCGTGCATGACACAGCAAGGGGTACGGCTGGACTTGCTGTTCGCTGTGATGTGGATCTCGGTGCCGGCCGGGTCGCGCGGGTGGTCGCGTACGATGGGGGCGCGGAAGGGGAGTAGCTCTTCGCCGGACCGTCGACATACTGCTCAGCTCGGCTGAGCCGGCGCCCGGAGGCGGACCTCGTGAGCGAGGTCGGCCAGCGAGACCTTCGGTAAGCAGTGCACGCCCGTGCCGTATGGCAGGGGTGAACCGTGTGCTGCCCTGCCGAGGCGTCTTGTCGCACCAGTCGCAGCACTCTCGGCGGGGTGGCCCCGACCGATTGAGGAACAGTGATCACCTTCAGCGTCCTGGCGCTCGTCTTCGGCGTCGTCTTCCTCGCGGAGCTGCCGGACAAGACGGCACTCGCGGGGCTCGTCCTCGGTACGCGTTACCGGGCCTCGTACGTCTTCGCCGGCGTCGCCGCCGCGTTTCTGCTGCACGTGGTGTTGGCCGTGGCGGCCGGCAGCGTGCTGACGCTTCTGCCGCAGCGGATCGTGCACGCGGTGACGGGCGTGCTGTTCCTCGGCGGCGCGGCCATGCTGCTGCTGAAGAAGGACGACGGTGAGGAGGAGATCCGGCGGCCCGAGGACCAGTCCTTCTGGAAGGTCGCGGGGACGGGGTTCATGCTCATCCTGGTCGCGGAGTTCGGTGACCTCACGCAGATCATGACGGCGAACCTCGCCGCTCGTTACGACGATCCGCTGTCGGTCGGGCTGGGGGCGGTGCTGGCGCTGTGGGCGGTGGCGGGGCTGGGCATTGTGGGCGGCAAGGCGTTGATGCGGCGGGTGCCGCTGGCGTTGATCACGAAGGTTGCGGCGTTGTTGATGGCGGGGCTGGGGGTGTGGAGTCTGTGGGAGGCGGTGGCGTGACGGGGGCTCTGGTCACGTGCCGGCTTTTCCCGTGGTGGGGTGAGGGGGTCCTGCCCTGGGGCTCCGCCTCGGAGTTCGGTGGGGGTGTTGCTTGCTGCGGCCGCGCTTCGCCCACCCGCCCGCCCGTCTCGGTGGGGTGAGGGGTCCCCGCCCTGGGTCCCCGCCCCAGACCCCGGTGGGGGCTGTGCCCCTTGCATCCCTGGTTTCTCGCTCGCTCGCCCGTCTTGGTGGGAGGGGAGAGTGTCGGCCTGGGGCTCCGTCCCGGGTCCCGGTGGGGGCTCTGCCCTGCACCCCGCTTTGCTCGGCCGCTTCGTCCCCGGCTTTGGGGCAGTGGTGGCCAGATGCCCGGATGTTTTGTACCGTGGGGAAACAAAGTGGCTCCCGTCCGCTTCCCCTGACCGGTGGACGGGGCCGCCTTGTTTCTTCGGGGGCGTGCTCCCACGCCCCCCTCGCTGTGTCTTGGAGTTGCCGATGACGGCCACCGCCGTGTTCACCGCCCGCGCCCTCCTGCTGGACATGGACGGCACCCTCGTCAATTCCGACGCCGTCGTCGAGCGGATCTGGCGCCGTTGGGCCGACCGCCACGGGCTGGACGGTGACGAGGTGATGAAGGTCGTCAACGGTCGCCAGGGGCACGCCTCGATGGCACTGCTGCTGCCGGACCGGCCCAAGGAGCGGAACCTCGCCGAGAACGCGCGCATGCTCGCCGAGGAGACCTCGGACATGGACGGCGTGATTCCGATTCCCGGGGCCGCGGAGTTCCTCGCGGGCCTGCGAGAGGTGCCGCACGCCCTCGTGACCTCGGCCGACGTTGCCCTGTCCACGGCCCGGATGGCCGCCGCCGGCCTGCCCCTGCCCGACGTGCGCGTCACCGCCGAGTCCGTCGGGGCGAGCAAGCCCGACCCCGAGGGCTTCCTGAAGGGCGCCGCCGAACTGGGTGTCGCGCCCGCCGACTGCGTGGTGTTCGAGGACTCCGGGGCGGGGATCTCGGCGGGTCGCGCCGCGGGCATGCGGGTGATCGGCGTCGGTCCGCGGGCCGGGTTCCACCGGCCGGACGCGGTCGTGCGGGACCTGACAGAGGTGCGGGTCGAGGCCGTGGGCGACGGGAGCGTCCGGCTGTACGTGGCCTAGCTGGTGCCGCGGCAGGCAACGTTTGCCCCGTCGCGACGCCCGGCACGCTCCCCCGAGCTCTTCGAGCAGGGGCCCGCACCGGACGCCGCTCCTTCACGGGCAACCTTGCCTGCCGCGGCACTGGGGTCTTTCGTTCGGGATCAGTCCGGCATGGTCCGAACGAGAGGCCCCAGGTGTGCTGTTCCGGCCGCGTGCCCTGAGGAAGGGTGCCCCGCGGCGGCCAGCAGCGGGGCGATGACCTTCGCGATCTGCGGCTCCGTCACCGGTCCCATGCGAGTCGCCGCCACCTTTCCCGCCGGGTCGATGACGATCGTGAACGGGAGCGTCTGCGTGTTCACCAGGCCGTGTGGCAGCCTCAGGGCCTGCTTGCCCGCCGGATCGTGCAGGGACGGGTAGCCCGGACGGAACTCCTTCTGGAAGGCGAGTCCGTCGGCTCGGCTGCCGTCGTTGTCGAGCCCCAGTACCTGGACGCCGCGGCCGCCCCACTTCTCCTGGATCCTCTTCAACTCGGGCGTCTCCGCCCGGCAGGGACCGCACCAGGAGGCCCAGGCATTGACCAGCACGACCTTGCCCCGGTAGTCGGACAGGTGGATCTCGTCGCCCTCCAGCGAGGTGCCGGAGAAGTCGGGAGCGGCGGGGCGCTCGCCCTCCTTCAGAGTCCTGGTGAGTTGCTCCCCTGGTGTGGTGTCGCCGATCGGGTCCGGGGTCGAGCAGCCGGCGAGGATCGCACAGGCGGCGACCACCGCCACGGCCGCGTACGGTCGTCGGGTCGTCGTCATCGCCCGGTCGCGTCCCGCTGGTCGTCCCCGTGGTCCATGTGGTCGCTGCGCGTCGCGTTCCGTCCGGCCCGGCTGAGAACGACCTCCAGGTGCCCCGTCCGCCACACGCACAGCAGCCACGCCGCGGGGAGTTGCAGCGTGAACAGCGCGTAGACGGCCATCATGGACGCAGTGTCCGCCGGGGCGTCGTCGCCACCGGCCCACGCCGACAGCCCCGAGCAGGCCAGCAGCATCACCAGGTAGACGAAACCGTCGACCAGGACCACGCGCCAGCGCGGCAGCGCGGCCAGCAGACCCCTGGCCAGCGTCAGGGACGCGGTGGCAGCCACGACGAAGACCGCGTTCCACGGGTCCTTCACCCAGAGGGAGGCCCACCCCCCGAGGCCGCTGCCGGAAGCGGCCGTCCACGCCAGGTCCACGGCTGCCCCGGTCAGCCAGGACAGGACTACGACGGTGAGCGCGTAGGACACGGCGCTGCGCCAGGTGACAGTCACGTCATTCCCCCTTTGGTCACGGGCCGCCCGCGCGGCGGCGGCCCGCTTCACCGATCATTGTCCTCCCCGTGCCCCGACGACCGTGACCGGGGCCGGGGCGCGGACCCCGGGGCGCGGGCCCCGGGGTCGGAGGGCGGGGGTCAGTAGCCGCCGTTGTTGCCGATCGTGCCGAGCTCGCACATCGGCTGGGACAGGCACAGCAGGCTGCTCATCCTCGACTGGTGCACGACCTTCGTGGAGTGCTTGTCGCCGCTGGTGTACCCGTACAGGTACATCTCGTGGTCCGGGGCCTTGCGGTACTTGCCCGACACGTAGAAGTCGCCGTTGCGGGCCAGCCGCGCGTCGTAGAACGCGCCGATGCCCGCCCGCTTCGGCCCGGACGTCGGGCAGAACGGGTCCGTGGCCTCGATCTGCGCGTGCACGGCACGGGTCTTGCCGTCGTAGCGCGTCTTCGTCCGGAAGTCGATGCCCTTCGTGGACGCCTTCCGTTTGTCCACCAGCTTGCCCGTCTTGGCGTTGTACACCTTCGTCCAGCCGGTCTCCGGGAAGAGTTCGTACGGCGACTTCTTCCAGTACACGATCCCGCGCAGGCCGGCCCGGAACGACGGGCCGGTCACCTTGCTGGAGAAGCCGTGGTTGTCGCCGGCGTACTTGTAGCCCTTGGTGTACTTGCAGCCCGACACCGAGCCCAGCTTGCTGGGCACGGTCGCCCACTGCTGCCGGATGAAGGACCGCCACACCACCGTCGTCTTGACGTAGCTCTTCGCCTTGGCCTCGATCTGCTGCGCCGTCCTGGCGAGCGTCGCGGTGTCGTCGGACCGCGGCACCGTCGCCGTCAGGCCCCAGGTGTGCCCGAGTCCACCGGCCTCACCGGTGATCCTGTAGTCGACCTGGCTGCCCGCCGCCACTCCCGTGTCGCGCAGGCTGTGACCAGGCGTGTCGGCGATCCTCACGCCGTTGCGGTAGACCGTGTACCGGGCCGCGCCCAGGTCGGGCCAGGACAGGTCGACGAACCGTGACGAGGCCGCCCACGCCGCCCGCTCCGCCTTCACCGGAGAGGAGGCGAGCGTGATGTCGGCGACCACCTTCTGGCCGCCGGCCGCGAGGATCTGCGTGTCGGCCGCCTTGCCGATGTACGTCCCGACCGGCGCCACCCGGGCCACCGACGCGGCCAGGCCCGGCTTCACCCCGCCGAACCGGCCGCTGTCCGCGTCGAGTACGAACACGGCGGCCTTGCCCGTGGGCGCCGCCGCCGTGGGCGCCCCGGACGCCTCCTGCGCGGAAGCGGACGTCAGTGACGACGCCAGCAGCACGGCGGGAATCGCCGTCACCGCCAGCACGCGCGGCAAGGAGCGCTTCCCCTGCATGAAAACCCCGCTCCCGATCAAGACAGGCCCCACTCCTGCCGGCCTCGCTCCTTGCTCGACGGGCTGGAGTGCCACGCCTCCAGATACGGCTTCGAGCCCGACTTGGTGGAGTTGGAGGCGATCGCCTTGTTCTTCGACCGGCTGATGATGCGTGAACCGGACAGCACCCACTGGTGGTTCTTCGACGAGGGCTTGCAGGTGTACTGGACGATGCGGCTCTTGGAGTCCACCGTCAGGCACTTGCCGGACTTGTCGTTCTTGATGGTGAACACCGACTGGTTGCTGTACAGGCGCTTCAGCGTCCACCGCTGCGTCTTGTCGGTCTTGGCGCACTTGGCCACGATCAGCCGCGCGTTGTTCTTCGTGCTGCCGCCCATCGACAGGCACGTGTTGGGCGCCCACACCCGTTCGAGCCGGGTGTGCGCGTACGGGTCCTTCGCCTGCGGTGCGGCCTGGGCCGGAGCCGACACCGCGGCCACCGTCCCGGTCACCACCGCGGCCAGCGCGAACGAACTGACTGCCTTGCGCATCGCTTCCCCCTGAACAGTCGATCTGCTTGCGCGACCGAACTTAGGCACGAACAACCTTCGCCACCACGTCTGTTGGGGAGGTGTCCAAAGAGGCAATGCCCGAAAGGACATGAACCCGGGCCGCGTCAACCGCGTCCGTACCGATGCCCTAACGTTGCGCCCGACCCAGCCGCCCCCGCCCCGGGAAGACGACCCCGAGCATGCCCTCCACCCGCCGATCGCGGCCCGCACTGATCGCGGGAGTGTGCGTCGTCGCCGCCGGCGCCGCCCTCACCGCCTACGCCTTCGCCGACACCGGTGCCGACGCCGGGATACGCCCCGCGAAGGCCTCCGGCGCCCCGCACTGCCACCGCATCGCCGACGCCGCCCCCGCGTCCCTCGGCGGCCTTCCCCGCCGCGACAACGACCTTCCCGGCATCGCCGTCTGGGGGGACCGCGACATCGTGCTGCGCTGCGGAGTCACTCCTCCCGGGCCGACCGGCGACCCGTGTTTCGCGGTCGACGGCGTGGACTGGGTCATCGACCTGGCCCAGTCCACCAGCGGCAGGAAAGTCGTCGTCACCTACGGCCGTACCCCCGCCACCCAGGTGGTCTTCGACGGCGCGGCGAAGACCGACGCCGCCTTGGTGAACCTCTCCAGGCTCGTCGCCCCCATCCGGCCGACGTCCCACTGCCTCGCGGCGGAGTGACCGGCCCCGTGCCCGCCCGGTGACGGACGGGCACAGAGCCTCCTCCGCACGGCCGTACTGCTGTACGGCTTGTACGGCTGTGCAGTTGTGCCGCCATGCGGCTATGCGGCGGAGGACTGACGTCTCTGCCCCGGAACCGGAACCCTCGCCAGGTGCCGCGTGCACGCCGGATCCGGGCACAACGCGTCGTGGGCCAGAGCGGCGACGATCGCGGCCTGCGTCCGCGTCTGCTGACCGGTCTTGTCCACGATGTTCGCGATGTGCGCCTTCACCGTGCGCTCCGCGATCCCCAGCTCCCGGGCCAACTCCCGGTTGCCCAAGCCCGTCCCGAGCAGCAGAAGCACTTCCCGCTCCCGCCCGGTCAGGCTCTCCAGCCTCCACACCCCGCACCCCGGATTGTGTCCCGTACGCCGGTACGAACAGGCTGGATCCACCACATCGGACCGTTTGGTCATGTCGGCCCTTCCTGGCCCGGCTTCTCCCAGCAGACCCCCGTGGCCTGGTTGCGGCCGGACCGATCCCAACTTACCCATCGGTCACCCCGTGAGCACGCCCTTACGGAGGCCCCAACCCCCCTTTGCCCCATAGGCCTTCGGTCCTGGAAGGGGCTCTTGTCACGATGCCTGAACAGCGGCATCGACCGGTGGAATGCCCTGTGTCACCACCCGACCGGCCGACCGCGCCCGCCGGGGCAAAGGTGCCACAGATCACATGCCGTCACCTCGCTGGCGGGTGTGACGTGTTGGCCCGACAGCAGCCCGACCCAGCCGGATCGCCGGGTCAAGAATCACAGTCCGTCGACCACACCCACGGCTCAGGGTGCCGTCGTCTCCGACTCCAGCCGTGCCCTCGTCGCCGGTCCGTAGACTCCGAGTTCGTCGGCGGCGATACCGCGGGACCACTGGTACGCGCGCACGGACTTCTCCAGCCGGCGGCCGAAGACGCCGTCCGCCTTCCCCGGGTAGAGGAACAACTGGCCCAGCCGCGACTGGAGTTCCGTCACCTCGGAGCCCTGGTCGCCGCGGCGCAGCACCGGGGCGGGGGCCGCCGGGGCGCTGGCGCGCATGGTCGTCGCGGTCTCCGTCGGGCCGGCCGGCTCCGACCCCGGGACGGGAACGTTCCCCTCCTGCGATCCGGACGGCGACGGCTCCGCCGTCCCCGACGCCGAGGCCGATGCGGACGGCGAGGCGCTCGCGCCGGGCGACGGCGACTCGCTCGCGGTCGCCGGGGCCGACGACGCGTACGACGGTGCGGCGGCCGTCGGCGCGGATGCCGTGGGTGTCTCCACCCATGTGTCCGGCACCGCCTCCCGTACCTGGCGGGAGGCATGGTCCCGCTCCGGCGACTGGTAGGAGAACAGTCCGCTCGCGAATCCGGCCCCCGCCACGATCGTGACCACGACCGCGCACGCGGCGAGTACGACGGCGGGGCGGGTGCGCCGGCCGCCGCGGTGGCTGCCCGCCCGGACCTTGGGGCCCTCGGTGCCGGTGGACGGCTCCGGGGCGGTCGCCGGGCCCGCCGTCGTCGCCGTGTCGAACATGCTCACGTCGGCCGCGCTCGGTTCGCCCGGTGGCGGTGCGAACAGGCCGGGTCGGGTGGTGCGGGCCGGCGGCTGCGCGGGGATGGCCCGCAGCGCCATCGTGGCTTCCGCGGGGGTGGCCTGTTGTGTCGTCGAGGGTGAGGTGGGGGTGCCCTGTTGTGCCGTCGACGGCTGGGTGGGGGTGCCCTGGTGCCCGGTCGGCGCTTCAGTGGGGGCGGCCCGCCGTGCCGACGCGGCCTCCGCGGGGAGGGTCCGCAGCGCCATCGTGGCCTCCGCGGGGGAGGGGGGCCGTGGCTCCTCGCCGGTGGCCCCGGTGGATCCGGTTGCTTCAGGGGCGGCCCCAGCGGTCTCGGCGGTCCCAGTGGCCCCGATGACTCCGGAAGCCCCGGTGGCTCCGGTGGCTTGGGCGGCCCTGGCATCTCCGGTGGCTCCTGGGGCCTGTGGGTCTCCGGCGGCTCCAGCAACCTGGGCGTTTCCGACGGATCCGGCGACTCCGGTGCTCCCGCCGTCTCCAGTGACCCCGGCGGCTCCGGTGGCCCTACCGTCCTCGGCGGGTCCAGCGGCCACAGCGGCTCCGGCGGCCCCAATCGCTCCGAAAGCCTCGGTGGCTCCGGTGGCTCCGGTGGCTCCAGAACTCTGAGCGTCTCCGACGGGTCCAGCGACCCCGGCGGCCCCGGGGACCCCAACGCCCCCGGCGTCTCCAGCGACTCCAGCGACTCCGGCGGCTCCCGTCGCCCCGGCGGCCCCGTCGGTCCCGACCGCGCCGTCCCCAGCCAGGGCGGCCCCCGACATGGCGGTGCCCCCTGCCGGAGTGCTCCCCGTGGTGGTGCTCCCCGCCGGAACGCCCCCGGTCAGCGCGCCGCCCTCCGTCGGCGTCTCCCCGATGTCCACGTACGGCCGTATCCGCAGTGGATTGAAGTCCTCCGCCGCCGCGGCCTCGGCCGTTCGGGCGTCGCGCAGAGCGTCGGACGCCCGGCTTCCGCAGGCGCATGACGGGGTGTTGTCCCTGCCCCGGGGCACCCCGCATTCGGGGCAGACGTGCCCCCTCCGCTCTTCCACGCGTCGGTCCCCTCCCGTGCGAACTCCAAGGATTATGCAGATCCTCCACACACCTTCTCCCTGAAGGTCCCCCGGAATGGCGGCGTCCGGGAGGACTCAACAGGCCATAACGGGACACACCGATGACGATGGAAGTTGTCACGAGAGCGTCGGGAGGACTTCATGGCCGGCGATGGGCACGGCAGGACCGGCATGACGGGGACGACGGGCGACGTCCCCGACGGCGACCGGCCGTCGTCGGCCATGCCCGCGTCGTCGGCCATGCCCGCGTCGCCGAAGTCGTCGAAGCCGCCGCAGCCCCCGCAGTCGCCGCGGCCTCCACAAGCCCCCCAGCCCCCGCCCGGCGACCCCGCGGCCCCGCCCGAGCAGGTGCCCGGCAACGTCCTCGTCTCGATCGGCGCGCTGCTCCTCGGCATGCTGCTGGCCGCGCTCGACCAGACCATCGTGTCGACCGCGCTGCCCACCATCGTCAGCGACCTCGGCGGCCTGGAGCATCTGTCCTGGGTGGTCACGGCGTATCTGCTGGCGTCGACCGCCGCGACTCCGCTGTGGGGCAAGCTCGGTGACCAGTACGGGCGCAAGAAGCTCTTCCAGGCCGCGATCGTGATCTTCCTGATCGGTTCCGCGCTGTGCGGCATGGCGCGGAACATGCCCGAGCTGATCGGGTTCCGGGCGTTGCAGGGCCTGGGCGGCGGCGGGCTGATGGTGCTGTCGATGGCGATCGTCGGCGATGTCGTCTCACCCCGCGAACGCGGCCGCTACCAGGGCCTGTTCGGTGCGGTGTTCGGAACGACCAGTGTGCTCGGGCCGCTGCTCGGCGGGCTGTTCACCCAGCACCTGAGCTGGCGCTGGGTGTTCTACGTCAACCTGCCCGTCGGCATGGTCGCCCTCGCCGTGATCGCGGCCGCCCTGCGCATCCCGCACCGGTCGCAGCGGCACGTCATCGACTACCTCGGCACCCTCCTCATCGCCTCGGTCGCCACCTGCCTGGTGCTGGTCGCCTCGCTCGGCGGCACCACCTGGGGCTGGGGTTCGCCGCAGATCATCGGCCTGGCGGTGGTGGGCGTCGCGCTCGTCCTCGCGTTCCTGGCCGTGGAGGGGAGGGCGGCCGAGCCGGTGCTGCCGCTCAAGCTGTTCCGCATCCGCACGTTCTCCCTCTCCGCGGTCATCAGCTTCATCGTCGGCTTCGCCATGTTCGGCGCGATGACCTACCTGCCGACGTTCCTCCAGGTCGTGCGGGGCATCTCGCCGACGCTGTCCGGTGTGCACATGCTCCCGATGGTGGTGGGCATGCTGTCGGCCTCCACCGGTTCCGGGCAGATCGTCAGCCGCACCGGCCGCTGGAAGGTGTTCCCCGTAGTGGGCACCGCCGTCACCGCGATCGGCCTGCTCCTGCTGCACCAGCTCGACGAGCACAGCTCGACGGCCGTGATGAGCGCCTGCTTCTTCGTCTTCGGCGTGGGCCTCGGCCTGGTCATGCAGGTGCTCGTCCTCATCGTGCAGAACGCCGTCAGCTACGGGGACCTCGGCGTCGCCACCTCCGGCGCCACCTTCTTCCGCTCCATCGGCGCCTCCTTCGGCGTGGCCATCTTCGGCACGGTCTTCGCCAGTCGGCTCGGTGAGAAACTGACCGCCGTCTTCACCGGCGTGCCGCTGCCGCCGGGGGTGTCGGCGAACGCCCTGAAGTCCGATCCGCGCGGCATCGCCGCCCTGCCGGCCACGCTGCGCCCGGCGGCCCTTCACGCGTACGCGTCCGCGATCACCGACGTCTTCCTCTACGCCGCCCCGGTCGCCCTCCTCGGCTTCGTGCTGGCCTGGTTCCTGAAGGAGGACCGGCTGCGCGGCTCGGTCACGGCCCCCGACGTCACGGAGACGTACGCGACCAACCCGGTCGAGCGGTCCTCGTACGACGAGGTGTGCCGGGCGCTGTCCGTGCTGGGCACCCGTGAGGGGCGGCGCGAGATCTACCGGGAGATCACCGTGCGGGCGGGCTACGACCTCGACCCCGCGGCGAGTTGGCTGGTGCTGCGGATCAGGAAGTACGGCTGGGTGGAGCCCGCCCTGCTGGCCGAGCGCACCACCATCCCGCTGGGCGTGATCATCGGGGCCACCCGCCAGGTCGAGGAGCGGCATCTGGGTGAGCGTCGCGGCGTGGACCTCGTACTGACCGAGGGGGGTCTGGAGGCAGCGGAGCGTCTGGCGCACGCCCGGGAGGAGTCGCTCGCCGGGCTGCTCGGCGACTGGTGGGGGCCGGACCGGCCCACCGACCTGGTGCAGCTGGTGAAGGAGCTGACGGGAGAGCTGTGCGGGTCGGACGGGGAGCGGCCGGACCGGGAGTGGCCGTACGACGGCCGACGGCCGGCTCCCCGCCCGATGTGAGACGGCGGCCGGTGACCACCGCCCCCGACCGGGGCCGGCAGCCACCGGCCGGGGGTCCTCGGCCGCCGGCCCGGATGGAGGGTCAGCGCAGCGGTTTGCCGAACCAGTGCTCGGCGTAAGGGTCGTCGTTGTGTCGTCCGTTCTCCGTGTAGCCGAGCCGGGCGTACAGGGCGCGGGCCTCCACGAGGTCGCTGCGGGTGTCCAGGATCATCCGCCGGGCGCCGAGCGCGCGGGCGGCGTCCTCGGCCGCGGCGACCAGGAGGGCGGCGCCGCCCCTGCCTCGCATCTCCTCGCGCAGGAACACCCGGGTGAGTTCGGCTCGTTCCGCGTCCAGCAGTCGTACGCCCGCGGTGCCGGCCGGGGTGCCGTCGTACCGGGCGAGAAGCAACTGCCCGGTGGGCGGGGCGAGTTCGGCGCCCGTGCCGGCGGCGATCTCCCGCTCCAGCTCGTCGGGGTCGGTGCGGCGCCCCTCGTGCAGCAGGTACCAGCGGTCGCTGACCTCCGTGTAGTACGCGCGCCACAGCGCCGCGGCCGCGGGGGAGTTGACGGGCTCGGGGGCGATGGTCCAGGTCACGACCGACATTGTGGGGACGCTGAGGGCGGCGGGCGCAACCGGTTAAAGCGCGTACCGGACGCCCCACGGGCCCACGGGATCGGGAGGCCTGCTCGGACGCCAGGACCTACCCGGCCGGCTCCCGCCGCCTCCGCCACTCCTGGACGACCTCCTCGACGTCGTACCGCTTCAGGCCCAGTGGTGGGCCCGGTGGCGGCTTCAGCATCATGTCGAGGATCTTGGTGTTGATGTCCGCGATGACGGCGCGGACGATCCGTTCCGAGGGGGCCGCCAGGGCCGCCGCGAGCGCGTCCTCGGCCTGTTTGCGCAGTGCGAGCGACGGCGGCAGGTAGGACAGGCCCTCGCGGGCCATCTTCCGCTTGACCCACCACAGCTCGTCGTACGTCATGTCGTCCGGCAGCGGCTTTCCCGCGCCCGGCAGGCGGTCGAACTCTCCGCGTCCCTGCGCGTCGCGGATCTGCTTGTCGACCCAGGAGCCGAACGCAACACCGGGTGGCTTTCGCTCGGTCATGGGTCCATTGTGCCGGACGCGGCCGGGCCGGGCGTTTTATCATGCGGCGGCGGCCAGGCAATCCGGCCACCGCGCGAAGGACGTCTCAAGGGGAATCCACGTGCTCGAACTGACCATGGCCTCCGTCTCCGGGACGGACGCGGGCGCCACGGCCGGGATGCTCATGGCCGACGCTCCCAGCGAGCCGGGTGCCGCGCTGCGGGTGGGCCGGGACCCGTCCGTGTGCCGCCTGGTGACGCCCGACGACTGGCTGTTCGTCTCCCGGGTCCACCTGGAGTTCCAGTGCGCGGCCGACGGTACCTGGCAGGTCACCTGGCTGCGCGGCTCCCAGCCGGAGCCGTCGTCCGAGGTCCGGCTGACCACGGGTGAGTACGTTCAGCCGCTCGCCTACGGCGGGACCGTCGCGCTGCCCCGGGGCGGATCCGGCGAGATCGTGGTGCAGGACCGTACGAGTCCGCGCAGCGTCAACGTCGGGTTCTTCCACGAGGCGTGAGCACCGCGCGGGTGGCGGAAGGGCGGCCGGTCACTCCGGCCAGTCACCTGCTCTCGTGCGAGGAGGGCCCGGCGCTCACGCCGGGTAGGAATCGCATCCTGTGACAGCGGCGCGGAGTGCCGCCGCGTCCGGGTTCCGGGGCGCGGAGCGCCCTGACGGCCTGCCCGGGGGAGCAGGATGAACGCGAACGCGTGTGCTGGTGTTCGCTGATCGGGGTGGTCGCATCGGCAGAGGGGTGCGGGTGTTCGGGTGTCGTGCGTACGGTCGCGTGGTGGGTGCCGGGTGATCGGGACGAGTCCTGGGGGGTGGCAGGCATGGCGGCGGTGCGGGAGGGCGACGGGGGCGGACACGCCCGGTACACGTACCGGCTGCGGGTGTCGGCCACGGTCCGGGCGGGACTGGAGGCGGAGTGGGGGGCGGTGCCGGTGGGCGTGGAACGAGTGTGTGGCCCGTTCCAGGAAGGCCCACGCCGAGGGTGAGGAGTGCGGTCCGGCCCGGCTGGACCGGATGCTGACCCGGGCCCGCGCGGTGACACCGTGGCTGGCCGCGGGCTCCTGTGTGCCGCAGCAGCAGATCATCCGCGACTTCGCCGCATCCCGCACGAAGGCGCTCAGGGGCATCAAGGAGCGGCTGCCGCTGAGGCGGCGGGCCGGGATGCCCCGGCACAAGAGGAAACGCGGGGCCGATCCGACGCTGAACTACACGCGGCGCGGGTTCCGGCTCAAGGACGGGATGCTGCGCCTGGCGGGCGGGATCGTCCTGACCGTGGTGTGGTCCCGTCCTCTCCCGGCCGAGCCCTCCTCGGTGCGCGTGTACCGCGACCACCTCGGCCACTGGTACGCCTCGTTCGTCGTCCCCGCCCCGATCGAGCCGCTCCCGTCGACCGGTGCGGTGATCGGCATCGACTGGGGCGTCAAGGAGACAGCCACCACCACCTCCTACGCCCACGACCTCCCCCACGCTCAGCACGGCCGGAAGTCCCAGGCCGAGCTGGGCCGGTACGACCGGATGATGGCCCGCCGCAGGCCGAAGAAGGGGCAGGCCGCGTCGAGGGGCTACCGGGAGGCGAAGAGGTGGCGGGCCAAGACCTACGCGAAGATCGCCCGGCAGCGCCAGGACACCGCCCGCAAGTGGGCGAAGAAAGTCGTGCACGACCACGACGCGATCGCGGTGGAGGACTTCCGGCCGAAGTTCCTCGCCAGGACGTCGATGGCCCGCAAGGCGGCCGATGCCGCGATCGGCGCCACCAAGCAGGCCCTGATCGAGATGGGCCGCAAACACGCGCGGGATGTGCGTCTGGTGCATCCCGCGCACACCACCATGGACTGCGGATCGTGCGGAGCGAGAACCAAGCACGCACTGCCGCTGTCGGAACGCACCTACACCTGCACCGCGTGCGGAGCCGTCTGTCCCCGGGACAAGAACTCCGCCCGCGTGATGCTCGTCCGGGCAGGTCTGGACCCGGTTGGTGTCGAGGGCGCAAGACCACCTGGAGCGCAGCTCCAGGAGGCGGCCTGAGCCAGGAATCCCCTTCCCTTCAGGGAGGGGAGCAGTCAATCCAGCACCCGCGCCAGCGCGAAGCCGTCGTGGCCCTTGGTGCCGACCGTCTGGATCGCCGTGCCGTCCAGCCTGGGATGCTCGGCGATGAGTTCGAGGGCGGCCCGGGTGCCGAGCACGCTCGGGTCGGTGCTGGTGGGGTCGGTGACGTGGCCGCCGCGTACGACGTTGTCCAGGACGATCAGGCTGCCGGTGCGGGTCAGGCGCAGCGCCCACTCCACGTAGTGGTGATTGTTGGCCTTGTCGGCGTCGATGAAGACCAGGTCGAAGGGCGGCGGGTTCTCGTCGGCGAGCTGGGGAAGCGACTCCAGGGCCGGACCTACCCGCACCTCGGCGACCCGGTCCAGGCCGGCGCGCGCGATGTTGCGGCGGGCCACGTCGGCGTGGCGCGGGTCGTACTCGAGGGAGATCAGCCGTCCGTCGGCGGGCAGCGCACGGGCCAGCCAGATGGTGCTGTAGCCGCCGAGCGTGCCGATCTCCAGGATGGCGCGGGAGCCCTGGACCTGGGCGAGGAGGTGCAGCAGCTTGCCCTGGTTCGCGGTGACGTTGATGCGTGGCAGCCCCTCCGCGTCGCTGTCGCGCAGCGCGGCCTGAAGGGGTTCGTCCTCCGGGGAGAGCAGAGTGGTGAAATAGGCGTCCACGTCGTCCCACAGTTGCGAGTCGCTCATGCACCAGGCCTTTCGTATGTCTAGTTAGATTCTCTAACTAGCCGGGCTAACGAATATAGCCGGGTGCGGTGGTGCTGTCAGGCAATGTCAGTCGTTCGGAGGCGGCTCGTGGATCCGGTCTGCCCGAGGGCCGCGACGGCAGCGGCCTTCGGGTCACAACGGCAGCCGCCGGGCTGCGGCAGCGGCCGACTTCGGGCCGCGACGGCACCGCCGCCCCCGGCAGGAGCCGGGGGTGGCGGTGGGAAGTCGGGTGGGCCAGGCGGCCGGAACAGGGGGCTCACGCCTCCACCGACGGCGCCGAGCCCGGCAGCGGCCGGCCCGCGGACTCCGCCATGAACCAGACCGCCGCGCCGCCGATCAGCGAGGCCGCCATCATGTAGTAGGCGGGCATCATCAGGTTGCCGGTCGCGCCGATCAGGGCGGTGACCACCAGCGGCGTCGTCCCGCCGAACAGCGAGACGGAGACGTTGAAGCCGATCGACAGCGAGCCGTAGCGGACCCGGGTCGGGAACAGCGCCGGCAGGGCGGACGGCATCGCGGCCGTGAAGCAGACCAGGAGCAGGCCCAGGGCGGCCATGCCCAGGCCCACCGCCGCCAGGCTGCCCTGGCGGATCAGCAGCAGCGCCGGGATCGACAGGAACAGGAAGCCCGCGCAGCCGGCGGCGATCACCGGACGGCGTCCGACACGGTCGGTCAGCGCGCCCGCGAACGGCTGGACGATCATCATCAGGGCCATCACGCCGAGCACGACGACCAGACCGTGCGTCTCGTCGTACTTGAGCACGCTGGTCAGATAGCTCGGCATGTACGACAGCAGCATGTAGTCGGTGACGTTGAAGACCAGGACCAGGCCCACGCACAGCAGCAGCGCCTTCCACTGGCCGGCGATCATCTCGCGCAGCGGCACCTTCGGGCGGTTCGACTCGCACGCGGCGGCCTCGGCCGTGAACGCCGGGGTCTCCTCCAGGCGCATCCGCAGGTAGAGGCCGATGATGCCCATGGGGCCGGCGATCAGGAACGGGATCCGCCAGCCCCAGGAGGTCATCTGGTCCGAGGACAGCAGGGCCGTCATCAGGGTGACCAGGCCCGCGCCGCCGATGTAACCGGCCAGGGTGCCGAACTCCAGCCAGCTGCCGAGGAAGCCGCGCCGCTTGTCCGGGGCGAACTCGGCGATGAAGGTGGACGCCCCCGCGTACTCGCCGCCGGTGGAGAAGCCCTGCACCAGCCGGGCCACGAGCAGCAGCAGCGGCGCTCCGACGCCGATCGTCGCGTAGGACGGGATGAGGCCGATCGCGAAGGTGCCCACGGCCATCATGATCATGGTGCAGGCCAGCACCTTCTGACGGCCGACGCGGTCACCCAGCGGGCCGAAGACCATGCCGCCGAGCGGGCGGACCAGGAAGGCCGCGGCGAAGGCGCCGAACGTGGAGAGCAACTGCGCCGTCGGGTTGCCGGAGGGGAAGAAGACCTTGCCCAGCGTCACCGCGATATAGCTGTAGACACCGAAGTCGAACCACTCCATGGCGTTGCCCAGCGCGGCGGCCTTCACGGCGCGCCGGACGAGCGCTGGGTCGGTGACGGTGGTGTGGCGGCTCTTGGTGAGGGAGACGGACCGTGGCGCGGTGACGGTGACAGCTGACAAGGCTTCGCTCGCCTGCCTTTCGACGGGGACAGGGACCCGGCCCGTGCGGCGGCGCTGACGCAGGGGCCGAAAGCGGCCCACCGGGGCAGGCCGAAAATCGACCATACGACTGCCCGTGTCCGTTACGCACCGTACGCACGTCGATGCATGCTGCACCTAAATGTTCGATGTGCAGGCACTTAGCCCCCGCACGGATCGTGATTCTCCGCTCCGCACTGTGATCCTTCTCGCGCCCCGGACGGGGAACCGAACCGTCCGCGCACCATCGTCGTCCTGACAAAAGGCGATCGGACGCCAGGTGAATCGGGGGTAGCCGCGTCCTTCTCCGGGGGAGGTGCGAGCCTCTCGGGAATGGCGAATGGGTTCCCGGCGCGGGAGCGCGCGGGACATACGGGGCGGGAGGCCGACGGGGCGTGGCGAATGCGGAGCGCAGTGGGGGGCCGACGGTGGCGTTCGGAGCGGCGGCGGACCCGGTCACGGCGCGCCTGCACGCGACTCGCCTGGGCCTGTGGCTGATCGCCGGGATCCTCGCGATACGGCAGGTGGCCGTCGTCCTCAGTACCCCGAGCGGCAGTCGGCTCACCGACCTGGAGACCTGAGTCGGACCGAGCGGCGTCCTGCACGTCAAGGGGTCGCTGTACGAGTCGACGCAGTTCACCGGCACCCCGTTCGGCGGCCTTGTGCTGAAGTCGCTGACCAGGGCCGCCGAGCAGGCGCTCGGCTGGGGATGGACCTTCGGCACGCTGCTGCTGGTGGTCGCCCTGGGCCTGATCGCCGCCCGCGCCCTGCCCGATCCGGTCGGCCGCCGCACCTCGCTGCTGGCCGCGCTCGTCGCGATCAGCCTGCGCATGCTGTCGCTGCCGGTGCGCAACGCGCTCTGCCTCGGCCAGACCAGCGTCATCCCGGTCCTGCTCGTGCTGCTCGGCTGCTTCGTCGTGCGCGGGCAGCGGGCCGGCGGCGCGCTGATCGGCCTCGCGGCCGCGCTGCAGCCCACGGTGCTCCTCTTCGCTCCCCTGCTGTGGTTCACCCGGCGCCGGCAGGCCGCCGTCTCCACCGCCGTCACGTTCGCCGCGTGCACCGCGCTCGCCTGGGCCGCGATGCCGCGCGACTCCTACACCTACTGGGTGCACCACATGGCGGGCGTGGGCCTCGGCGGCCGCGCCAACGCGCTCGCCAACCAGTCCGTGCGCGGCGCCCTGCTGCGGCTCGGCCTGACGGGCCCGCTGGAGATAGGCCTGTTCCTGCCGCTGGGCGCGGCGGTCGCGGTGCTCGGCCTGCGCCGGCCCGCGCGCGGTCGCCGCGCCCGCCGCACCGGAGAGGCAACCGACAGCCGAACTCGTCACCCGCTGACGAGCCGGAACAAACAAAGGGCCCCGTTGGGGCACGGAAGGCGTCCCGCGTGGCCGGCAGACGCGTACAGGCGGGATCCGGTGGGTGAGGGCTGGACTGGTGTCCCGGGGTCCATCATGCTGACGCATCCATGACATCCAGGTCACTCGGGACGGTCACCGTGCGCGGATTCTTAGTCAGGGCCACACTGGCCGCCGTACTCCTGCTGGCGCCCCTGGCGCCTGTCCCCGCGGCCGCCGTGCCGCAGCAGCCCGGCGGTGAGGCCGCGGCGCCTTCCGGAGCCGCCGCGGACTGGACGCCGCCGCTCAGTACACGGGGCCGCTGGATCGTCGACGCGAACGGCGACCGGTTCAAACTGCGGTCGGGCAACTGGCACGGAGCCAGCGGCACCTGGAACGGCTCCGGAAGCACCGACGACGACGCCAACCACCACGCGGGGGAGAACTCCGGCCGCGTCCCGCTGGGCCTGGACCGGGCCCCCATGGCCGAGATCGTCTCCGGCTTCCAGGAGATCGGGATCAACAGCATCCGGCTGCCCTTCTCCAACGAGATGATCCACGACGACCGTCCCGTCACGGACCGCGCCGTCGCCGCCAACCCCTCCCTGCGCGGAAAGACACCACTCCAGGTGTACGACGCGGTCGTGCGGGAACTCACCGCCGCCGGTCTCGCCGTGATCCTCAACAACCACACCAACACCACACGCTGGTGCTGCGGAGTCGACGGCAACGAGCGCTGGAACGCCGGCCAGTCCACTCAGACCTGGGAGAACGACTGGCTCTTCATGGCCCGCCGCTACCAGGACAACAAACGCGTCGTCGGCGCCGACCTCTACAACGAGGTGCGCCGCAGCGTCTGGGACGACCCCAACTGGGGCCTCGGCGACGACCACGACTGGTTCGCCGCCTCGCAGCACCTCGCCGACCGCATCCTCACGGAGGCCGACCCCGACCTCCTGATCATCGTCGAGGGCATCAACTGGACCGGCATCCCCGTCGACGGCTTCGCCCACGGGCGTCCCACCCTGGAACCCGTACGCCGCCTCTCCCACACGCTCGTCGACTCCGGCAAGCTCGTCCACTCGGCCCACTTCTACGACTACACGGGCCCGAACCACAGCGGCGCCACCGGACTCGGCGAGACCAGCGACCCCCGCTACCGCGACCTCACCCCCACTGAACTGGCCGACGTGGTGAACCGCCAGGCGCTCTACGTGGCCGGCGAGCAGGACCAGCATTTCACCGCCCCGGTCTGGATCAGCGAGTTCGGCGTCGGCGGCCGCGAGGAGACCGGTGCCGCACCGCGGGCCTGGTTCGAGAACTTCGTCGACGACCTCATCCGTGCCGACGCCGACTTCGCGTACTGGCCGCTCGTCGGCTGGCACGAGGACCGCAAGGGCAACGGCTGGGCCCTGCTGCACTGGGACGCGGCCGGCCACCGCATGGGCGTCTACGACGGCGACGACTGGCGGGCCGGCGCCTGGACCCGGCTCGTCCGGGCCCAGGGGCGCACCGGCCCGGTCGCCCCCGTGGCGAACTGGTCGATGCTCAGCCCCGACCACGGCGACTTCGTCGCCTCACGGCGGATGCGCGCCCTGCCCGACTGGAACCCCGGCGCCCGCAAGGCCGTCTGCCCCGACGGACAGCGCCTCCTCGGCCTCAGCCACACCGGCAACCGCGGCCTGTGCACGGACGTGTCCACCGGCCCCCTGGCGAACCCCTCCGGCACCCACGAGGTGGTCACCGACGAGCGCCATGTCGCCCCGGGCCGGGACTGGGCCAGTGGGTACACCAAACTCCAATGCGCCGACGGCCAGTTCCTCACCGGCTACAGCGTCCGCGGCTCGGCCGTCTCCGCCGTCCTGTGCACCGCCGCCCCGGCCGGAGCACTCGGCACGAGCGGGCGGACCGTCTGGTTCGACCGGGGCGACAACAGGGGCCCGGCTCCCCAGGGCGGCGACTTCGCCTACGGCCATTACAAGGGCCAGTGCGCGAACGACGAGTACCTGGCCGGAATCGCCTACACCGGCCGACTGGGCTCCAGCCGGACCCCGGACGCCCTCTACTGCCGCAAGCTGAGCTGAGAGGGAGGCTCCGGCGCCTCCGTCCGTGAGGCGCCGGAGCACTCGAACCACACGGTCTTTCCGGCCCCTCCGCGCGGTTCCACGCCCCACTTGTCGGTCACGGCGTCGACCAGCAGCAGTCCCCGCCCGCCCTCCGCCTCCGGGCACAAGTCCGAGGGGAGGGCGGGCAGTTGCGGCGACCCGTCCGTCACCTCCACGCGGACCCCTTCCGTCTGCCGTAGCACCAGCACAGTGCACCGCCGGTCCGGAACGTGCCGTACGACGTTGGCGACCAGCTCGGTCACGGCCAGCTCCACCGCGTCGGTGAGCCCGGCCAGGTCCCAATCACCCAGGCAGGAGCGGACGATACGGCGAATGTGCCGCGCGGAGTGCTCACCGAGGGTGAGGCACATGCGGTACTGGGGGAAATAGTCGTTCACGGTACGAGGCTGACCTGTTGTCACTACGCTGGGCTACCGCCTGAACACAACGGGTTCGCCCGTGGGGCGTCGCGTGAAAGGGGCCGTGCGTGACCAACGTCAATGTCCTCGCCCCGGGGGCCTCGCCGCTCGACTACTACGGTTTCGAGCTGAGGCGGCTCCGGGAAGCCGCCGGGCTGACGCAACGGCAGTTGGGCGACATCATCAACTACACCGGCTCGCTGGTTGGGCAGATCGAAACGGCGCGGAAGCTGCCGACGCCGGAGTTCAGCGAGCGGGTGGACGCGGCGCTTGGCACGGACGGACTGCTGTCCCGGCTGGTCGCGTTGGTGATGCGCAGCCAGCTTCCGGCGTGGTTTCAGCAGGTGGCCAAGTTGGAGGGACGGGCCTCAGAGATCTGCACGTTCCAGATGGGCATGATCCACGGGTTGTTGCAGACTGAGGCGTACGCGCGTGCCACGCTCGGTGCACTCGACCGGACCGACCTCGACGACCGCACCGCCGTACGGCTGGCCCGGCAGAGCATCTTCGAGAAGGAAGAGCCACCGGTGCTCTGGATGGTGCTCAGTGAGGCGGCGTTGTACCAGGAGATCGGCGGCCCCGAGATCATGCGTGGGCAACTGTGCCGTCTGCTGTCCTTCGAGGACGTCCCTCGGGTCAACATCCAGGTGCTGCCATATGCCTGCGGCGCCCATGCGGGACTGACTGGCTCATTCACCCTCTTTCGCTTCGAGGATGACCCGACCATCGTCTACACCGAGGGTTACGGGGTCGCGTATCCGAGTGCTCATCGCGACACCGTCAAGGACTGCTCGCTCCGTTACGATCATCTGCAAGCTGCCGCACTCTCGCTCAGAGATTCGGCAGCGCTGATCCGGCGCGTGATGGAGGACCGCTATGGAGTTCAACTGGCGTAAGTCCAGCTACAGCAGCGACCAGGGCGGCGAGTGCATCGAGATCGCCGAAACGCCGGAGGCCACCGTGGCCGTACGCGACTCCAAGACCCCCGCCGGCCCGGTGCTCACCCTCGCGCCCGCCGCCTTCACCGAGTTCGTGTCGTGGGCGGCTGCTGACGCCGGCTGATCGTCAGCCGGCGGCCGGCGGCACCTGTCCGCCCCACTGGTGGCTGCGCTGCTCGTTCTCGACGGCCTCGTAGATCAGGCCCTGGAGGCCCTCCGGGTCCGAGACGTGCTTCAGTTCGAGCATTCCGTGCTCCGAGGCCGACTGGACGGTCAGCGTCCCCTCGCGCAGGATGCGCTCCCACAGCGTGGCGCGGAACTCGACGTCGTTGACGCGGGTCAGCGGGATGCTGTGCCCCGTCTTCGTCAGGAAGCCGGTGCGCACGGAGACCCGCTTCGTCGTGACGATGTAGACGGTGCTGCGCCAGATCAGCAGCGGCCGCAGCCAGAACCAGACGGAGATGATCACCGCCACGCCCAGCACCACGTATCGGGCGACGGTGCCCCAGTCCTTGCCGGACGGAGTCACCCACGCCAGCGCGCCCGCCACGGCCCAGACGAGGACGAGCACGACGAACTCGCCCACCATCTGGGTCCAGTGCTGGCGGGTTGCATGTATCAGTTCCTCGTCATCGGCCAGATGACGGTCCACGTTCACCATGGGCGGCATCCTGGCACATCAAGTGCCGTATGAGCACGGCCCCTCCGACCCGAGGGACGGCGTCATTCGCGTCCGGACGCCACCACGGCCAGGACGCCCGACAGCACCGCCGCGATCAGCAGGGGGATGCCCAGGCCCTGATGGACCACCAGCCAGGCGCCGAGGACGGCGCCTGCCAGCATCGCGATCACGGAGGCCGTACGGCGCGGGGAGCGGCGGCCGGTGCCGCCGCCGGCCCTGGAGTCGGCGGCGAGACCCGTCAGGGTCCTGGTCAGGACGGTGGTCGTCAGGTCGGGCACGTCCAGCTTGATGACCGTCGCGTTGCGCAGGCCCATCGCGAAGGCGGTCAGGGCGATGACGGAGTACACCATGGCCTCCGTGTCCGGCGCGGCGAAGGCCACCACCGCGGACGCCGCGACCAGGACGGCCTCGGCGGCGAAGGTCACCCTGGCCCAGGTGCGGCGCGAGCCGGTGCCGTAGCGCAGCGCTACCCGGCCGCCGACCGCCGCGCCCAGCAGGAAGCACACCAGGGAGGTGGCGGTGCGCGGCACGGAGAAGCCCGGTGCCCCGGCGGCGGCGAAGCCGAGCACGACCACGTTGCCGGTCATGTTGGCGGTGAAGACGTGTCCGAGCCCGAGGTAGCTGACCGCGTCGATCAGTCCGCTGACCACGGTCAGCCCCAGGAGCACAGCCACCAGGCGCAGTCCGCGCGCCTCGGGGTCCTCCGGTGGCGGGTCCGTCGTCATGGGGCCAGGAAAGCACCAACCGCCGGTCCGCGGCAGCCGGACACGGCGAAGGCGGCGGCCCAGGGGATCGGGGGCCGCCGCCTCCACGAGTGCCGTGAGGGTCTCACCGACCGGTCACGGCGACGGTGCGTCGAAGGTGACCGGGGCCTCGAAGGCGGCCCGGCGGGTGGCGCGGCGCAGCGCCCGCAGCACGGCGTGGCCGAGGACGAGGGTCAGGACCACCGTGACGGCGGCCCGGCCCAGGTCCCAGCCGAGCGAGGTGGCAAGGCAGTACGCCACGAACCGGGCCAGGTTGGTGGGGACGCCCGCGTGCGGGTCGAAGGCGATGGAGGAGGCGAGGGTGCCCATGAAGGGCCAGCCCGCGAGGTTCATGACGGTGCCGTAGGCGAAGGCGGCCAGGAAGCCGTAGAGCGCGAGCAGCAGCAGTTCCGCGCGGCCGCGCAGCCGGTCGGTGCCCGGCAGCAGACCCGCGCCCATGGTGAACCAGCCCATGGCCAGCATCTGGAACGGCATCCACGGTCCCACCCCGCCGGTGAGCAGCGCGGAGGCGAACATCGTCACCGAGCCCAGGACGAACCCGAAGCCCGGCCCGAGCACCCGCCCGCTCAGCACCATCAGGAAGAACATGGGCTCGATGCCGGCCGTCCCGGCCCCGATCGGGCGCAGCGCGGCCCCCGTCGCGGCCAGCACACCGAGCATGGCGACGGCCTTCGGGCCGAGGCCGGACTCGGAGATCGTCGCGGTGACGACGGCGACGAGCAGCACGAGCAGGCCCGCGAACAGCCAGGGCGCGTCCTGCGCGTGCGCGCTGAGCGACGAGGCGGGCGGGGCGAGGAACGGCCAGCCGAACGCGGCCACGCCGACCACGCTGACCAGGGCGAGCGCGGCGAGGGACCGGGGGCCGAGGCGGACGGCCCGCACCCGAGCGCCGGCACGGCGCACCTTCGCGTCGGCAGGACGGGTCCTGGGGCCCGGAGAACGGGTCTCCGCGTCGGCGGAACGGGCCGTCATGCCAGCGCCTCGCGGACCTGGGCGGCGGTGAGCCACCGCTGCGGGGCCAGGATCTTGGTGACCTGCGGGGCGAAGGAGGGGGAGGACACCACCACTTCGTCCGTCGGACCGTCGGCGATCACCTCGCCCTCGGCGAGCAGCACGACCCGGTGGGCGAGTTCGGCGGCCAGTTCGACGTCGTGCGTGGCGAGCACGATGGCGTGTCCCGCGGCGGCGAGCGCGCGCAGCAGGGCGACCAGGCGGGTCTTCGCGCCGTAGTCGAGACCGCGGGTCGGCTCGTCGAGCAGCAGCAGGGGCGGGCGGGCGGCGAGCACGACGGCGAGCGCGAGCGCCAGCCGCTGGCCCTCCGACAGGTCGCGGGGGTGGGTGTCGTCGCCGACGCCGGGCAGCAGCTCGCGGACCAGGCCCCGGCAGGTGCCGGGCGCGGCGTGTGCGTCCTGGTCGGCGGCCGCGCACTCGGCGGCGACCGTGTCGGCGTACAGCAGGTCGCGCGGTTCCTGCGGGACGAGCCCGACCCGGCGTACCAGTTCGCGGGGCGTCGTGCGGTGCGGGACCGCGCCGCCCACCCGGACCCGCCCGGCGGACGGCTGGACCAGCCCGACGAGCGAGCCGAGCAGCGTGGACTTCCCGGCGCCGTTGCGGCCCATGAGGGCGACGGTCTCGCCGGGGGCGACGGACAGGTCCACGTTCCGCAGGGCCTGGACGCCGGCGCGCCGGACACCGAGGGAGTGGACCTCGGCCACGGGCGCGCCCGCCGGGACGGGCTCGGGGGCGGGGCCGCGGCGCAGCCGCCACCGGGGTGCCGGACGGGGCGCGGGGACCGGGAGTGCCGTGGCCGGCGCCGACCCGGAGCGCACGGGTTCCCGTCCGTCCAGCCGTTGCCGCAGACCGGCGGCCCGGCGGCGGGCGTCCCGCACGGTCAGCGGCAGCGGGGACCAGCCCGCCAGCCGGCCCAGGTCCACCACCGGCGGGTACACCGGGGAGACGGCCATGACGTCCGCCGGGGGCCCCAGCAGCGGGGCGGCGCCCGGGGCCGGCAGCAGGACGACCTGGTCGGCGTACTGGACGACCCGTTCCAGGCGGTGCTCGGCCATGAGGACCGTCGTGCCGAGGTCGTGCACGAGCCGCTGGAGGACGGCGAGGACCTCCTCGGCCGCGGCCGGGTCGAGCGCCGAGGTCGGCTCGTCCAGGACGAGGACCTCGGGGTGCGGGGTGAGGACCGAGCCGATCGCGACCCGCTGCTGCTGGCCGCCGGACAGGGTGGCGATGGGGCGGTCGCGCAGGTCGGCCAGGCCCAGCAGGTCCAGGGTCTCCTCCACGCGCCGCCGCATCACGTCCGGGGCCAGGCCCAGCGACTCCATGCCGTAGGCGAGTTCGTCCTCCACGGTGTCCGTGACGAAGTGCGACAGCGGATCCTGGCCGACGGTGCCGACGACGTCGGCGAGTTCACGGGGCTTGTGGGTGCGGGTGTCCCGGCCGGCCACGGTGACCCGGCCGCGCAGGGTGCCGCCGGTGAAGTGCGGCACCAGCCCGCTGACCGCGCCGAGCACGGTGGACTTGCCGACGCCGGACGGCCCGACGAGGAGGACGAGTTCACCCTCGGGCACCTCGAAGTCGACGCCGCGGACGGTGGGTTCCACCGCTCCGTCGTAGGTGACGGAGACATCCTCGAAGCGGATCACGACGGCTCCTTGGGGGCGGGACTGGCGGGTGCGGCGAACGCGGGGGCCAGACCGAGGAGTACGGCGGCGGCGGGCCACAGGGGAAGAGTGGGCGGGACGAGCGGGACCACGCCCGGGTGCAGGGCCTGGGGATCGCGGGCGGCGGCGAGCGCCAACAGGGCCGCGACCAGCATGCCCGACCCGGCGACCAGACAGGAGCGGAGGTTCCAGGAGTCCGGGCGGTAGCGGGTGCGCGGGGAGCGGCGACCGCCGAGCCACAGTCCGGACAGGGCGGCGGCGACCCCGGCGAGCAGCACCGGCAGGCCGTAGGTGCCGCCCTCGGCGGTGAGCAGTCCGTACGTCCCGGCGCAGACGCCCAGCAGACCGCCGAGGGTGAGCGCGGCAGTGGTCCGGCGGACCGCGGGGGCGACCTCGGCGGTACGGCCGTAGCCGCGGGCGTCCATCGCGGCGGCGAGGGCGACGGAACGCTCCAACGCGCCCTCCAGGACCGGCAGTCCGACCTGCACCAGCCCGCGGACACCCCGGTCGGGGCGGCCCCGCAGCCGGCGGGCGGCCCGCAGGCGCCGCCCGTCGGCGACCAGGTGCGGGGCGAAGGTGAGCGCGACGACGACGGCGACCCCGGTCTCGTACAGGGCGCCGGGCAGGGACTTCAGCAGCCGGGCGGGCGCGGCGAGGGCGTTCGCGGCGCCGACGCAGACCAGCAGCGTGGCCAGCTTCAGACCGTCGTACAGGGCGAAGACGACCGCCTCGGCCGTGACCCGGCCGCCCAGGCGGATGCCCTGCGCCCAGTGCGGCAGGGGGACTTCGGGAAGGGAGACGATCACGTGCGAGCCGGGAATGGGCGAGCCGAGCACGACGGCGAAGACGAGGCGGATGACGAGGACGGCGAGGGCGAGCCGGACGAAGGCGGTGTAGGACCGGGCGGACGGCGTGTCGGGGCGGCAGCTCACCACGACGTAGCCGGAGACCGCCAGCAGCAGGCCGAGCAGCAGGGGATTGGTGGTGCGGGTGGCCGCGGTGCCCAGGGCCAGCGCCCACAGCCACCAGGCGCCCGCGTGGACACCGGCGGAGCCGCGGGCGGGTGCGCCGCCGGAGCGGCCCGCCCGCCCGCGGTCCCGCACGGCGTCAGGCATCCCTGCGCCGCCGCGCCTGCCAGACCGCCGCCGCGCCCAGTACGACCACCACGGCACCTCCGGCGAGGAGACCCACCGAGGGGCCCTCCTCGCGCGGCTCGTCCGCGGCCGGCTGCTCGCTCCCGCCCGCCGTCACCTGCTCGCCGCAGCCCTTCTGCGGATAGCCGGAGATGGCGCACAGCAGGGCGTTGGCGTCGTACCGCAGCGGTTTCGCGACGGCCGCCAGGGCCTCCGCCGTGGTCGCGTCGGACGGCACCCGGGCGCACACCGTGCGCGGCGCCGGCGGGGTCTCGCCGGCCGGGGCGTCCGCCTGGACGCCGAAGTCGAGGACGAGCGCCACCCGCTTGCTGCCCTTCTCGGCGGGCGTCTTGACGCAGATGGCCTCGAAGTCGGCCGTCCCGCGCGGCTTGCTCGCGTCCTGGGAGTCCTCGCTCACCGAGAAGCGGAAGCCCTGGACGTCGCCGTCGGACGGACGAGCGGTCGACGGGCCCTCGGTGGCGTACGTCCACTTCCCGCCGTCGCGGTCCCAGAAGGACCAGTACCGGTAGCCGGTGGCCTGCGCCTGACCGGCACCGGCCACCAGCAGGAGCGCGGCGGCGAGCAGCGGTGCGCCGAGCGCCCGGAGGCCGCGTGTCACGGCTGCCCCTGCTTCTTCCGGCCGCTCAGCAGGAACCCGATGCCGATGCCCGCGACGAGGAAGACGCCGACGGTCCACCAGACTCCGTAAGTGGAGTTGTCCTTAGCGATGTCCCCGGCACCCTCCTTGCCGACGGACTCGGGGGCGGGCCCGGTCGCGTTGAGCCGCTCGACCAGGTCGACACCGCCGAAGTCATGCGGGTCGGCGTCGGCCGCGTACGCGGCGAAGACGAGCTGGGCGTAGGCGGCGGGTCCGCTCTGCTTGGCCCACGCCTCGGAGTTCTTCTCCAGCCACTTCAGCGGCTTCTGCGCCTGCGCGGGCCCGCTCTGCGCGGCCAGGGCGACGACCGTGTCGGCGGTGTTGCCGAAGTCGGGCTGGTCGGTGGCACCGGGGAGGGAGGAGGTGAGGTGACCGTCCTTGGCGACGGCCTGCGTGAGGTACGAGGCGCCGTTGGCCGCGGCCCGGTCGGGGCTGGGCTTGCCCGAGTCCTCGCAGCGGGCCTCGGCGCCCTTGGCGTTGCCCTTGGGGGCCATGCCCTGCCCGAGCGCGGCGACGACGGCGGCCGCCGTGGCGTCCGCGTTGGCGGCGAGCTTGCCCTTCTTGTCCGGCTGGTAGGCGAAGGAGCCCGCCCCGTCGCCGGAGCACGGCAGGGCGAAGGTGAGCAGGGCGTCGTAGGGGGACTTGCCGTCCTTGACGACGCTCTCCGGCTTCTGCCCGACGGCGGCGAGCGCGCCGATCACGACCGAGGTCGAGTTGGTGTCGCTGGGCCCGCCGGGCGTGTACCCCCAGCCGCCGTCCTTGTTCTGCACGGACTTCAGCCAGGACACCGCCTTGCCGGTGACCGTGTCGTGGCCGCCGAGCGCGGCGAGGGCCTGCACGGCGGCGGCGGTGCTGTTGGTGTCGACCATCAGCTTGGCGTCGCAGGCCTTGCCCGGCTCGGCGCGGAAGGCCGCGAAGGAGCCGTCGGCGCACTGCTGTCCGGTCAGCCAGTCCACGGCCTTGGCGGCGGGCCGCACATCCACGGTGTGCTGCGCGAGCAGCGCCAGGGACTGGCGCCAGACGCCGTCGTACTGGGGGTCGGTCGTGCCGTAGAGCCCCGCCGGAAGAGCCGGCGACGACGGGGACGGGCCGGCGGACGTGTCTGCGACGGCGGGGGCCGCGCTGCCGATCACGGCGACGGCGGCGGCCAGGGCCGCGGCGCTGCGGCGGAAGTTCATGATCGGCGGGTGCCTCTCCCTGCGGGGAGCCGGACAGCACGGGACACCCCGGCGGCTCGGCTCCGTATACCTCGACGGTGCGATGCGCCGGCGGACTGCCGACACGCATGAGCCGGTCACGTCCCGTCCCGGGCATTCCGGCTCGCCGCCCTCGCGGGACGGCTCACGGCTGCGGGTCAGCGCCGGATTTCCACCGGCTTCCCCCCGAACGGGTGTGATGACGACCCGGTCACTCTACCGGCCTACCGGAAAGGCCCCGAGGGGTGGCCGATGCCCGTCTCGTCCGGCGCGGGAGAAACTGAAAAAATCTTCGGATTGGGGGGTTCCATCCGGTGCGGGAGGATTTATTCTGTAAGTGGCCTACGAGGCGAGTGAGGGAGTTCAACCGGAGTAGCCGACTTTGGCGAGACGCTACGGCATCCGCTGAGGCCGACGTCGACGGTCGGGCTGAGAGGCCGGAAGGTAGCAGTCGGACCCGAAGGCGACCCCCATTACCTGATCCGGGTAATACCGGCGAAGGGAACCCGTCTCGTAGGTCCTATTCGTGCGCCACGGCGGGCGTGGTCAGGTCGATCAGACGGCATGCCGTCCCTATGTCGGCCTTCGCCTGGGCGAGGGAGGCGCGGCCCGAGAGCCAGGTGATCAGGGCCGAGAGCCAGGTGTGCTCGATCACGCGGACCGCGGAGAGCTGCTCGGCGGTGGGCTCCTCCAGGCCCATGGCGTCCAGGATGATCGCGGTGGTCTGGCGGGAGACCTGGTCGACCTCCGGGCTCACGCTGCGGTCCGCGAAGGTCAGCGCGCGGACCATCGCGTCCGCGAGGTGGGGGTCGCGCTGGAGGGCGCCGAAGGCGCGCATCAGGGTCTCCGCCACCCGCTCGGCGGCGCTCTCGCCGGCCGGCGGGTTCTTGCGCAGCGTGCCGTGCAGGCGCTCCAGCTGGTCCTGCATCGTGGCGACGAGCAGGTGGACCTTGGACGGGAAGTACCGGTAGAGCGTGCCCAGGGCCACCTGCGAGGACTCCGCGACCTCCCGCATCTGCACGGCGTCGAAGCCGCCCCGGGCGGCCAGTTGCGCGCTCGCGCGCAGGATGCGGCGGCGACGGGCCTCCTGCCGCTCGGTGAGGGGCGGTGAGGCCGACCGGGAGGTACTGGCTCGCGCAGGCATGGATCCCGTTCCGTGACAGTCGGTGAGGCAGGGGCCGGCAGGGGGACCGGACCGCGGGCGGTGGCGCGGGCCGTGGTGCGAATCACCCGATCCGCTGCTCACAGCGTGGCTACCTGCCGGTAGATTCGGAGCCTCCTGAACGATCAAGTCTGAAACTTGTTCTAGATTAGCGTCCCGACGTAATCTCGCGGGACAGTGCAGCCAGAAGGGGGGCCGGAGTGACCGCTGAGCCCAGTCAGGCGGGGTCCCCGGCGGACCTGGCAGTGGACGGCGAGCGACCGCTCGGCATAGCGCTCCTCACCTACAAGGGAAACCCGTTCTGCGGCGGCCAGGGCGTCTACGTACGCCACCTCTCGCGCGAACTGGCCCGCCTCGGTCACCGGGTCGAGGTGATCGCCGCCCAGCCCTACCCCGTTCTCGACACCCTCGACACCCTTGGTGAGATCGCCGGCGACGGCCCCGACGGCCGGCTGCGCCTGACCGAGCTGCCGAGCCTGGACCTCTACCGGCAGCCGGACCCCTTCCGCACCCCGAAGCGCGACGAGTACCGCGACTGGATCGACGCGCTGGAGGTCGCCACCATGTGGGCCGGCGGCTTCCCCGAGCCGCTGACCTTCTCGCTGCGCGCCCGCCGCCATCTGCGCGCCCGGCGCGGGGAGTTCGACATCGTCCACGACAACCAGACCCTGGGATACGGGCTGCTGGGGGACGTCGGCGCGCCGCTGGTCACCACCATCCACCACCCCATCACCGTGGACCGGAAGTTGGAGCTGGACGCCGCCGAGGGATGGCAGCGGCGCTGGTCCGTACGGCGCTGGTACGCCTTCACCCGTATGCAGAAGCGCGTCGCGCGCCGGCTGCCCTCCGTGCTCACCGTCTCCGGCACCTCCCGCCAGGAGATCGTCGACCACCTCGGCGTGCGCGAGGACCGCGTCCACGTCGTGCACATCGGCGCCGACACCGACCTGTTCTCACCCGATCCGGCCGTGCGGCAGGTGCCCGGCCGGATCGTGACCACCTCCAGCGCGGACGTGCCGCTCAAGGGGCTGGTGTTCCTCGTCGAGGCGCTGGCGAAGGTGCGCGCCGAGCACCCCGCCGCGCACCTCGTCGTCGTCGGCAAGCGACCCGAGCAGGGCCCGGTCGCGCTGGCGGTCGAACGCTACGGCCTCGAAGGCGCCGTCGAGTTCGTCAAGGGGATCTCGGACGCCGAACTGGTCGGCCTGGTCCGCTCGGCCGAGGTCGCGTGCGTGCCGTCGCTGTACGAGGGCTTCTCCCTGCCGGCGGCCGAGGCCATGGCCACGGGCACTCCGCTGGTCGCCACGACCGGGGGCGCCGTCCCCGAGGTCGCCGGACGCGACGGCGAGACCTGCCTGGCCGTGCCGCCGGGCGACGCCGGGGCGCTGGCCACGGCGCTCAGCCGGCTGCTCGCAGACCCGGAGCTGCGCCTGAGGCTGGGCCGGGCCGGGCGTGAGCGGGTCCTGCGGCACTTCACCTGGGCCCGCGCCGCCGAGGGGACCGTGGCCCGGTACCGCGAGGCCCTCGCCCGCTCCCGCGCGGGCACCCCCGTCGGCCGTGGCGCGGGCGCCCCGGGCGCCGGCCCCGCGCGGACCGGCGCCACCACGACCGACGCCGACCTCAACCGAGAAAGCAGGGCCACGTGCTGACCGTCGACTTCTCCCGGTTCCCGCTCGCCCCGGGCGACCGCGTGCTGGACCTCGGATGCGGTGCCGGCCGGCACGCGTTCGAGTGCTACCGGCGCGGGGCCCGGGTCGTGGCGCTGGACCGCAACGGCGAGGAGATCCGCGAGGTCGCCAAGTGGTTCGCGGCGATGAAGGAGGCCGGGGAGGCGCCGCAAGGGGCGACCGCGACCGCCGTGGAGGGCGACGCGCTGGCGCTGCCCTTCCCCGACGACTCCTTCGACGTCGTCATCATCTCCGAGGTGATGGAGCACATCCCCGACGACAAGGGCGTCCTCGCCGAGATGGTCCGGGTGCTCCGGCCGGGCGGGCGGATCGCGGTCACCGTGCCGCGCTACGGTCCCGAGAAGGTCTGCTGGACCCTGTCCGACGCCTACCACGAGGTGGAGGGCGGCCACATCCGCATCTACAAGGCCGACGAACTCCTCGGCAGAATGCGCGAGGCGGGCCTGAAGCCCTACGGCACCCATCACGCGCACGCGCTGCACTCACCGTACTGGTGGCTGAAGTGCGCGTTCGGCGTCGACAACGACCAGGTGCTGCCGGTGCGGGCGTACCACAAGCTGCTGGTCTGGGACATCATGAAGAAGCCGCTGGCCACCCGGGTGGCCGAGCAGGCGCTGAACCCACTGATCGGCAAGAGCTTCGTGGCGTACGCGACCAAGCCGCGGCTGCCCGCCACGGCCGGGGGCGCCGAGGCGTGACGACTCCCCGGACAGAACACCTCGTCCTGCCCGGGGTCCTCACCGCCGGGCAGGCCGCCGCGACCGTACGCGGCATACTCGCCGTCCAGCGGGAGGACGGGGCGATCCCGTGGTTCCGCGGGCACCACCTCGACCCGTGGGACCACGTCGAGGCGGCGATGGCGCTGGACGCGGCCGGCGAGCACGAGGCCGCCGAACGTGCCTACGCATGGCTGGCCCGCCACCAACTCCAGGACGGCTCCTGGTACGCGGCCTACGCCGACGGGGCGCACGACGACGTCACCGACCGCCGCCGGGAGACCAACTTCGTCGCCTACACGGCCGTAGGGGTCTGGCACCACTACCTCTCGACGGGCGACGACACCTTCCTCGACCGCATGTGGCCGGTCGTGTACGCGGCGATCGAGTTCGTGCTGCGGCTCCAGCAGCCCGGCGGGCAGATCGGCTGGAAGCGGGAGGACGACGGCACGGACACCGCGGACGCGCTGCTGACCGGGTGCTCCTCGGTCCACCACGCGCTGTGCTGTGCGCTGGCCATCGCGGAGCAGCGTGAAGAGCCGCAACCGGACTGGGAGTTGGCGGTCGGCGCGCTCCGGCACGCGATCCGCGCGCACCCGGAGCGGTTCCTGGACAAGGACCGCTACTCCATGGACTGGTACTACCCGGTGCTGGCCGGCGCGCTGACCGGCGCGGAGGCGAAGGCGCGCATAACGGAGAGCTGGGACCGCTTCGTGGTGCCCGGACTCGGGGTGCGCTGCGTCGTCCCCAACCCATGGGTGACGGGCGGGGAGTCGGCCGAACTCGCCCTGACCCTGTGGGCGATGGGCGAATCCGACCACGCCCTGGCCGTGCTCCAGTCCATCCAGCACCTGCGCGACCCGGACACCGGCCTGTACTGGACGGGCTACGTCTTCGAGGACGACGCCGTGTGGCCCCGCGAACTGACCACGTGGACCGCCGGCTCCCTCCTGCTCGCGGTGGCCGCGCTCGGCGGCCACGAGGCCACCTGCACGGTCTTCGCGGCGGGCGACCGCCTGCCGCGGGGCCTCGACACGGACTGCTGCGGCTGACGCCGTTCGTCAGACCGGGCCGGCCCGGCCCGGTCTGGTGCGGCCCGCCGCCGTCAGTGCCGGTGCATCCGGTTGGCGACGGCGTGGCCGACGAAGAGGTACACCACGGCGGCCAGACCGTAGCCGGCGATCACGCGGGCCCAGGGCCTGTCGAAGGTGAAGAGGTCCCGGGACCAGCCGGCCAGCCAGTCGGCCGCGCCGTGGACGAACCGGACCAACTCGTTGGCCCGGTTGGCGTCCAGCAGGTACATCAGAATCCACAGTCCGAGGATGACGGCCATGACGTCCGCGACCACCGCGATGACCGTACCGGCGGAGTTGGAACCTGTGCGATATCGAGGGGACATGCCCTTGCGTCTGCCCCGGAATCCCGCCGGAAACCCGGTCCGCGCACGGGGAGTGACCCGGAGGGTACCTCCAGTGCACTGTTTCGGCACGGCCACCCGGGATCACACGGATCTCCTGAACAACACCCGGAGCAACATGTTCGGGAGGACATCGTGCCCGTACCGATACGGCGCCTCGCCCTGGCGCTGACGCTCTGCTGCGCCCTGCTCGCCGGTTCCACCGGGTGGGCCGTGGGTGCCCAGAGCACTCCGCAACACAGTCCGACGGTCGCCGTGGCGGCGGCCAAGCCCAGCCCCACCACGCCCGCGGAGAGGCAGCACTTCGCCAAGACCCGGTTCGTGGCGAACGCGGCGCTGGCGGCCGGGGCCACCTACGAGTGGATCGTGAAACCGTACAAGCAGGGCAAGTTCAAGAAGGGCGCTCCCCACCGCAGGAGCACCCTCATCAAGGCCGCCCTGGCCGGTGCCTTCACGTACAACCGGCTCAAGGCCGCCGTCCGCAACGCCCATGGCGACCCCCTGCTGTCGAAGGCACTCGCCCCGCTCAACAAGGCCATCAACGACCTGAAGGCCCTGCCCTCCAAGCTGCGTCACGGCGACCCCTCGGCGGTCCATGACTACAACAACGTCATCAACAAGGTGAAGGGCGCCGGGAGCAGCGCGGGCGCGCCGGTCCACAACAAGGTGCCGACCCACTCGCAGCTCATCCACGGCTCCTAGGAGCCGTTCCGGGCTGTTCACCGACGGCCTGCCGGGTCCAGGCCTCGCATGCGGCACGGCAACGGCCCCCCGCCCGTGAGGGCGAGGGGCCGCGGCGCGGGTCCGGCGGGCCGGATCAGCCGCGCTGGATGTTGGACGCGTCCTGGAGGACACCCCGGCGGCCGTCCTGCATCTCGGTCAGCAGGCCCTGACCGCGCTGCTCCACGGCCAGGTACCACACGCCCGGCGCCAGTTCGGCGATCGGCGCGGGGGAGCCGTCCTCCGCGAACAGCGGACGCGGCGCCGGCACGGCGAACCAGAACGGCGAGAAGCCGGCCGCGGGCTGCTGCCCCTGCGGGGCCTGCTGCGGCTGACCACCGCCGAACGACGGCTGGTTCTGCTGCGGCTGCCCGCCGAACGGCTGCTGAGCGCCCGGGTAGCCGTACCCGCCCTGCGGCTGCGCGCCGTAGGGCTGCGGCGCGGCCGGCCTGGGCGCGGGCATCAGGGCGGCCTGGAGAGCCGGGACCAGCGGGGTGGCGACGGCACCGGCGGCCAGGGCCAGGGCAGCGATGAAGCCCAGGATCAGGCCGGCGCCCGCGCCGACCTGGGGAGCGTCCACCAGGTTCCAGAACATGATCCACGCCACCAGGACCGTGAACGCCACTCCCACTGCGCCCAGGTCCAGGCCCGCCACCTTGCGGGGCTGCGGCAGACACCGGTTGACGATGATCAACGCGGCGCCGATCACTCCGCCCATGTAGACGCCGAGGCCCAGACCGAGCGCGTCCCAGGCGTTGCTGGTCAGGTAGCTCGAGTAGGTGTGGAGGAACGACGCGATGAACAGCAACACCGCTGCTCCGATCACCACGCCGTCGCCCCGAGTGAGGGAGCGGATATTCACGTCAGGTCCTTCTGGTTCGTCGTCTCGTCGGTGGAGGCGTCGCTGTCACCATCTCGCCGTCAGGCCGCGGTGCGAAGCGCGGGGGTGGCGCCTCATCGTACGGATGACACTATCGTCCGTACGGCCACGATGTCCGCCGGGACGAGTGCCCTGATCACGACCCGCGCAGGAAACTCACGATTCCCTCAGAGATCCCCTCTGCCGCCTTCTGCCGCCAGTCACCACTGGTGAGCGATGCCGCGTCCTTGCTATCGCGCATGTTGCCGCACTCGATGAACACCTTGGGAACCGTTGACAGATTGAGACCGCCCAGGTCCTTCCGCGTGACGAGGCCGGTGCCGCCGCCGATGTAGTTGGACGGCGCCTCGCCCGTGACCCGGACGAAGTTGCCCGCGATGCGCTCGCCCAGATCGCGGGAGGCGGAGACGATCGGGCGGGTGTCGGCGGAGCCGGCGTGCACGGCCCCCGGGAGGATGACGTGGAAGCCGCGGTCACCGGACGCCGCGCCGTCGGCGTGGATCGACACGGAGGCGTCCGCGTGCGCCTCGTTGCCGATCCGGGCGCGCTCGTCGACGCACGGGCCCCACGCCGGAGAGTCGCCGTCGTGGGTCAGCTTCACCGTCGCGCCCTGCGCTTCGAGCAGCGCGCGCAGCCGGTGGGCCACGTCCAGCGTGAACCGGGCCTCGGTGTAACCGGCGTTGGTGGACGTGCCGGTGGTGTCGCACTCCTTGCGGTTGGTGCCGATGTCCACCGTGCGGTTGATCTCCGCCGTGTGCCGGAAGTTGCCCTGGTTGTGGCCCGGGTCGATGACGACGACCTTGCCCTTGAGCGGGCCGGAGGCGGCGGGTGTCCGCGAGACGGGCTGGCCGGCCTTCTTGTCGTCCTGTCCGGGATACGAGGGCAGGAGCGGCCCCTCGGACCCCGCGGGGGAGCCGGACCCCGAGGGGGAGCCGGTCGCCGACGGCGGTGCCGCCGTGTCCGAGCCGCCGCCCGGGTCGCCCACCGCCTCGTACACCAGCCAGCCCAGCAGCGCGCCGGGCACCAGTGCCGCGAGGGCGACGGTCAGCAGTCCCCGGCGGAGGCGGCCGGGGCGCTCGGGCTGCGGGACATCGAAGTCGGGGCCTTTGTACGACACGTCTGCGACTCTAACGGCGGGTGCGGGCGCCGGCTTCCGTTCGCCGCAGGACGCGCAGCGATCCGGTCGCCGACTCCTCGGTGAACCCGCCCGACTCCAGGGCCCTGAGGTAGACGCGGTACGGGGCCTGTCCGGTGAACTCGTCCACCGGGTCCGGGAACACGTCGTGGATGACCAGCAGCCCGCCCTCGGCCAGGCGCGGCGCCCACCCCTCGTAGTCGGCGGTCGCGTGCTCGTCGGTGTGGCCGCCGTCCACGAAGACCAGGCCGAGCGGGGTGTTCCACAGGGCGGCGATCTGCGGTGAGCGGCCGACGAGCGCCACCACGTGGTCCTCGAGACCCGCCCGGTGCAGGGTCCTGCGGAAGGCGGGGAGCGTGTCCATCAGCCCGATCTCGGGGTCGACCGTCTCCGGGTCGTGGTAATCCCAGCCGGGCTGCTGCTCCTCGCTGCCGCGGTGGTGGTCCACGGTGAGCGCGGTGACCCCGGACCGCCGGGCCGCGTCGGCGAGCAGGACCGTCGAGCGCCCGCAGTACGTGCCGACCTCCAGCAGCGGCAGCCCGAGCCGCCCGGCCGCCACGGCCGCCGCGTACAGCGCGAGCCCCTCGTCGGTGGGCATGAACCCCTTCGCGGCCTCGAACGCGGCGAGGATTGCGGGCTCAGGTGCCGCGGGCATGGGGGGTCCTTCCGATCGGTCGTCTCTGTCGGTTTTCTCTGTCGGTCGTCTCGGTCGTGCGTCCGTTCAGGCCGCCATGCTGCCGCACCCCCGGCCGCGCGGGCGACCGGGGGTGCGGTGGTGCTTCTCCCAGACGTACGTCTCGTTTCAGGCGGTGACCGACTCGTTCGGCAGGGACAGGTCCAGGTCGACCGGGTGGTCCTCGCCGGGGTGGGTCGCCGCGCTTGCGTGCGGGCCGTGCCCGGCGGCGCGGGCGGCCAGGACGTACGGGCCCCGGGCGGGCACCGCGAGGGCGTAGCTGCCGTCCTCGGCGGAGAGCGTGGCGCCCGCCTGGCGGCCGCGGCGGTCGATCAGCGTGACCTTGGCACGGGCGACCGGGGTGCCACCGGCGTCCAGGACCCGGCCGCGGAAACCGCGCAGGACCGCCTCGGCCCGCGCCAGGTTGGCGTCCTCCTCGCTGCTCGCGCGCAGCCGCGGGCCCGTCGAGAGGTTCGGCCGGGGCAGGCACAGGGCCAGCGCCAGGCCCACGACGACGGCGGCCGTGGCGATCAGGAAGGAGACGCGGAAGCCGTGCATGGTGGGGATCGCGAGGCCGCCGCTGTGGTGCGCGGTGTTGGCCAGCACCATGCCGATCACGGCACTGGACACCGACGTGCCGATGGACCGCATCAGGGTGTTGAGGCCGTTGGCCGCGCCCGTCTCGGAGGCCGGGACCGCGCCGACGATCAGCGCGGGCAGCGAGGAGTACGCCAGTCCGATGCCGGCGCCCAGGACCACCGAGACGACGACGGTCTGCCAGGCCGCGTTCATCAGGCCGAGGCCGGCCGCGTATCCGACCGCGATGATCAGCAGGCCGATGATCAGGGTGGTCTTCGGGCCGTAGCGGGCGGACAGGCGGGCGTAGACCGGCGCGGTGAACATCATGGTCAGGCCCAGCGGGGCCACGCACAGACCGGCGACGACCATCGACTGACCGAGCCCGTAGCCGGTGGCGGCGGGCAGCTGGAGCAGCTGGGGCAGGACGAGGGAGACGACGTAGAAGCTGACGCCGACCATGATCGAGGCGAGGTTGGTCAGCAGCACCTCGCGGCGGGCGGTGGTGCGCAGGTCGACCAGCGGGGCCGCGACGCGCAGCTCCATCAGGCCCCACAGGAGCAGGACGAGGACGGCCGCGGCGAACAGGCCGAGCGTGGTGGGCGACGACCAGCCCCAGTCGCTGCCCTTGGTGACGGGCAGCAGGAGCAGGACCAGGCCGCCGGACAGGCCCAGCGCGCCCGGCAGGTCGAAGGAGCCCTCGGCGCGCGTCGGGGACTCCGGTACGACGAGGAGGGTGAGGCCGATGGAGAGGACGCCGAGGCCGGCGGCGCCGTAGAAGAGGCTGTGCCAGTCGGTGTGCTGGGCGACCATGGCCGCGGCGGGCAGGGCGAGACCGCCGCCGACACCGATCGAGGAACTCATCAGCGCCATGGCGGAGCCGAGCCTCTCGCGCGGCAGCATGTCCCGCATCAGGCCGATGCCGAGCGGGATCGCGCCCATCGCGAAGCCCTGGAGCGCGCGGCCCGTGATCATGGGCAGCAGGGCGGAGGTGAACGCGCTGACCAGCGCGCCGACCACCATCACGGCGAGGCTGGCGATCAGCATGCGGCGCTTGCCGTACAGGTCGCCGAGGCGGCCCATGATCGGCGTGGCCACCGCGCCGGACAGGAGGGTGGAGGTCAGGACCCAGGTGGCGTCGCTGGGCGAGGTGTCCAGCAGTTGCGGCAGGTCCTTGATGACCGGGACGAGCAGGGTCTGCATCACCGCGACGACGATCCCCGCGAAGGCGAGCACCGGGACGACGGCCCCGCTCGCTCTCCGTTCGGGCCGTCCGGTCGTCGTGAGCGTCATCGAGTGGGGCCTCCGGGCCGTGAGGGTGGAGCGTGCGGTCATCCGTGCGGAACGGGCGCTGGATGAACCCCGTAGGCCGAGGCAACTATTCCGATGCTTTGGCGTACTAACGATTTCTTGACCGTTCCGTGAGGAACTGAACGCGCGTCAGACCGCCTGCGGGTCTGGGGAGTGGAGGAGAAAAACCAGGGCCGGCCCGGCCATGGAAGCCCTTCTCAAGCTCCAGGGCGCAGGCGCGGGCGGAGTTTCGCACCGGGCCGGGGGTGAGGCCCTTCCGGCGCCCGCCGCGGCCCCGCAGATGCCCGGACAGCGCCCCTGCACAGCCCCGCGCATAGCCGCTGACCTGGGCTTTCGTGGTGTCCGACCCTAGACTCGACCCACTTGGCCCACTCGGGCACGTCGAATGACGAATACGGAAGGGGGCCGTATGGAGCGGGACATTCGCACGGTCGACGAGGTGCTGGTGCTGCTGGACGGGCTGTTCGCGCCGGATGCCGACCGGTGGACCGGGACCGGGGGCGCGGCCGGCTGGTGGGACGGGTTCTACGCCGACCGGTCACGGCCGGTGCCGTTCTTCGTGGACAAGCCGGACGAGAACCTCGTCGAGTGGCTGGAGCGGGGGCTGATCGGCGGGCGCCGGGCACTGGACCTCGGGTGCGGGCCGGGGCGCAACGCCCTGTACCTCGCCGAGCGCGGCTTCGAGGTGGACGCGGTCGACCTGTCGCCGCAGGCCATCGCCTGGGCCCGGGAGCGGGCCCGGGAGACGGGGGCCGAGGTGCGGTTCCTGTGCCAGGACGCCTTCGGTTCCGCCGGCTCGCCCCTCACCGGCCCTTACGACCTGGTGTACGACTCCGGTTGTTTCCACCACCTGCCGCCGCACCGCCGGATCAGCTACCTGGCCCTGCTGGACCGGGTCCTGGCCCCCGGCGGTCGCCTGGCCCTGACCTGTTTCGCGGCCGGAGCCATGGGCTGCGAGCTGTCCGACGCGGAGCTGTACCGCAGCGGCAGTCTGCACGGCGGGCTCGCGTACACGCCCGAGTCGCTGCGGCGGATCTTCGCGGACCTGACGGAGGTGGAGCTGCGGCGGATGCGGGACGAGCCGGAGGGGTCGCCCTGCTTCGGGGAGGATTTCCTGTGGACGGCGCTGTTCGGGAAGGAGCCGAAGTAGCCGACGGCTACAGCCAGCCCTGGCGGCGGGCCTCCCGTACGGCCTCCATGCGGTTGCGAGTGCCGGTCTTGCCGATCGCGGCGGACAGGTAGTTGCGGACGGTGGACTCCGACAGGTGCAGCTTCGCGGCGACGTCGGCGACCGTCGCCCCGTCGGCGGAGGCCCTCAGCACATCGCACTCGCGGGCGGTGAGCGGACTGGGGCCCGCGCTGAGGGCGGCCGCGGCGAGCACCGGGTCGACCACGGTCTCCCCGGCGAGCACCCTGCGGATCGCGGCCGCCAGTTCCTCCACCGGCCCGTCCTTGACCAGGAAGCCCCCGGCCCCGGCCTCCATGGCCCGGCGCAGATAGCCGGGCCGGCCGAAGGTGGTCAGGATCAGCACCCGGCAGCCGGGAGCCCGCTCGCGCAACTCGGCGGCGGCGTCCAGACCGCTCGTCCCGGGCAGTTCGATGTCCAGCAGCGCCACGTCGGGGCGGTGGGTCAGCGCGGCGTCCACGATGGCGTCGCCCGCCGAGACCTGGGCGACGACCTCCATGTCGTCCTCCATGCCGAGCAGCAGGGCGAGCGCGCCCCGCATCATCTGCTGGTCCTCCGCGAGAAGGAGGCGGATGGACTTGGCGGGCCGGCGGTCCCCAGGCATCTCGTTCACGGACCAAGGGTATTGACCCAGCGCCCCACGGGCGGGGCGCGCGGTCCGGTCACCTCGACGACGAGCCGAGCCGGACGCCGTCCTCCACCGGCTCCCCGCTGTCCACGGGCACTTCGGCGGTCACCGTGAAGCCGCCGCGGGGCGACGGGCCGGCCCGCAGCGAACCGCCCGCCGTCGCGAGACGTTCGGTCAGCCCCTTCAGACCGGTGCCACCCACCCCGGCCGGGTCCGCGTCCCCGGCCGGCCCGGCGGACGTGGCGTACCCGTTGTCGACGACGGTCAGACGGGCCCGCCCGGCCGTGCCGGTGACGCTGATCTCGCAGCGGCTCGCGCCGCTGTGCCGTACGGCGTTGGTGACCGCCTCGCGCACCACCCAGCCCAGCAGCGCCTCGGCGCCCGGCGTCAGCGGAGGGCCCGACCGGCGTACCACGGGCTCGATGCCGGCGGCGGTCAGCGCCGAGCGGGCCCGGTCCAGTTCCGCGCCGAGGCCGCCGTCGCGGTAGCCGGTGACCGCCTCGCGGATCTCGGAGAGCGCCTGCCGCCCGACGGACTCGATGTCGGTGATCTGCGTCAGAGCCGCCCCCATGTCGCGGGGCGCCAGCCGCCGGGCCGCCTCCGACTTCACCACGATCACCGACAGTGTGTGGCCGAGCAGGTCGTGCAGGTCCCGGGAGAAGCGCAGCCGCTCCTCCTCCACCGCGCGGCGGGCCAACTCCTCTCGGGCGGCGCGCAGTTCCCGCACGGCGTCGGACAGGCTGAGGATCACCGCCGTCACCACCGTCGACAGGAACGTGCCGTAACCGATGTTGATCCCGTTCCAGCCCTCGCGCAGTCCGGCGACGACCCCCGCGAACAGGCCGAGACCCACACCGATCCGGCCGAGCAGCGGCCCGCGCAGGGCCGCGCCCGTCGCCAGGCCGAACAGCGGCAGGAACAGCAGCCAGGTGCCGCCGTACCCGATGGCCAGACCGCACGTCACCAGGAACAGCAGCAGCAGCGCGAGGCGGGTGGAGCGGGACGTGCGCGCTCGTTTGTCGAAGGCGCGGACCACCACGTAGATGTAGAGCGAGTTGAAGGCCAGCAGGCCCAGGCCGCCGATCCACGGGTTGGGGGTCTTGCCCTGGAAGAGGTGCGAGAAGGCGCCCATCCCCATCAGCAGCCAGGGCAGCAGGGAGAAGCCGGTGGGCGGCGGCCCCAGGTGCTCGGACTCCTGCCCGCCCCCGCGCCCCATCCCGTGTTCCATGCGGCAGGAGATCCTGCGTGACCAGTTCATGTTCGCGCCCCCCTGTCAGACCTTGCCGGCATGACGGCGGTAGGACAGCACAGCGTACGAACCGAACAGCGACAGCCAGCCCGCCAGTACGAGGATGGCACCCGCCGCCGGGGCGTGGCCCTGTGCGACCGACACCCCGAGTTCGGCGATCCCGCGCGTGGGCGTGTACCCGGACAGGGTCCGCAACCAGCGTGGGAACAGCTCGACGGGGAACCACAGGCCGCCGAGCACCGCGAGCCCCAGGTTGCACACCATGTTGACCACGCCCGTGGTCTGCGCGGTCAGCCCGTAGCCGTTGCCCAGGCCGAGCAGCGTGAACGGGATCGAGCCCAGCCACAGCAGCAGCGCCGTCGAAGCCCACTGCCACGCCGCCAGCCGTACGCCGTTGAGCAGGCCGCCCGCCAGCAGCACCGCGCAGATCGCGGGCAGCACGGTCACCGAGGCGGTCAGCGCCCGCCCGGCGACGACCTGGCGCGGGGTCATCGGGGTCAGCCTCAGCTGCCGCAGCCAGCCGACCGTACGGTCCTCGGCGACGCCGCCGCCGGTGTTGAGAGCCGAGCCGACAGCGCCGTAGGCGGCCATGCCGACCATGGAGGCGGTTCGCCAGCCCCGGTCGGCGCCGTCGCCGAGGTTGGTGAACAGCAGGTACATCATCACCGGCATCGCGATCCCGCCGATCACGAAACCCGTGTCGCGCAGGGTGCGGCGCACCTCCAGCCGCAGGTAGTCGAATATGTCGCGCATCACGCCGCCTCCCTTTCGCGGTCCGTGGCCGCACGCGCGCCCGTCAGGGCCAGGAACGCGTCGTCCAGCGAGGCCGGTGCGACCTCCAGTCCGCGCACGGCACCCAGTCCGACCAGGGCGATCACGGTCGCGTCCGGGTCGTCGGTGCGCAATCGCGCCCGGTCCCCGCGCACCTCCAGCGACCGCACGCCGGGCAGGAGTTCCAGGCCCTCGGTGCTCCGCCCGGCCAGGTCGAAGGCGACCAGGCCGCCGCCCGCCGCCCGCCGCAGTTCCTCGCCGGTGCCGTCGGCGACGAGCCGGCCGTGGTCCAGGACGAGGATGCGGTCGGCGTGGGCGTCGGCCTCCTCCAGGTAGTGCGTGGAGAACAGCACCGTGCGACCGCCGCGCGCGTAGGCCCCCATCGCGTCCCAGAAGGCGTGGCGCGCCTCCACGTCCAGGGCCGCCGTCGGCTCGTCCAGCACGAGCAGCGCGGGGTTGCCGGCCACCGCGACCGCGAACCGCACCCGCTGTGCCTGGCCGCCGGAGAGCCGGTCCACCCGCCGTCCGGCCAGGTGGGCGATCCCGGCCAGCTCCAGGGCGCGGGCGACGGACAGCGGCGCGGGGTAGCGGCCGGCCACGAAGGTCACCAGCTCGCGGACGGTGACCCGGGGCACCGCCCGCGCCTCCTGGAGCATTGCGCCGACCAGGCCTGCGCGCACCGCCCGCTCCGGCGGCCCGCCGAACAGCTCGACCGTGCCCGCGTCGGGCGGGTGCAGGCCGAGCAGCAGCGAGATGGCCGTCGACTTGCCGGCGCCGTTGAGGCCGAGCAGCGCCACCGTCTCGCCCCGCTCGATGGTCAGGTCGACGCCGTCGACGGCGCGCACGGCGCCGAAGGCCTTGACCGCCCGTGTGAAGGACACGGCGCGTCCCGTCTGTGTCATGTCTGCGACCTGTGTCATGTCTACGACGGTACGAACTCCCTTGCCGCGCACGGCAGATGCGCTTGTACGGACTCCGGCAGGACAAATGTCACGGCCGGCGGACCCGCTTCGTGCCCGCCCGACGGAGCGTCAGGTTTCTTCACGGTCGAAGAGCGCTGGGCTATACAGGGGAGTGCCAGGAGACTCTGATTCCGGAGACCCATGCCCATCGACGCAGCCCGCGCCCTCGCGGCCGAACCCCGTACCGCTGAGATCTCCTGGACCCCCAGGGACGTCCTGCTCTACCACCTCGGTATCGGCGCGGGCCTGCCCGCCACCGACCCCGGCGAACTGCGCTACACCCTGGAGACGCGGCTGCACGTCCTGCCGAGCTTCGCCACCGTCGCCGGCGGCGGCTCGCCCGGCGTGATCAGGGGCCTGTCCATGCCCGGCGTCGACGTCGACCTCGCCCACGTCCTGCACGGCGGCCAGTCGCTGACCGTGCACCGCCCCGTCCCCGTGGCGGGCACCGCCACCGCCACCAGCCGCATCGCCGCCGTCTACGACAAGGGCACGGCGGCCGTCCTGGTCATGCGCACCGAGGTCGCCGACGGCGACGGCCCGCTGTGGACCGACGACGCGGAGATCTTCGTCCGGGGCGAGGGCGGCTGGGGTGGCGACCGAGGTCCCTCCGCCCGCCCCGCCGCGCCGGCCGGCGAGCCGGACCGCACCGTCGAGCGGACGGTCCGCGAGGACCAGGCCCTGCTCTATCGTCTGAGCGGCGACCGCAACCCGCTGCACGCGGACCCGGACTTCGCCGGGCGTGCCGGCTTCGAGCGGCCCATCCTGCACGGGCTGTGCACCTACGGCATGACACTCAAGGCGGTCGTCGACACACTGCTCGGCGGGGACGTGAATCGCGGACGGTCCTGCACCACGCGCTTCGCCGGGGTGGTGTACCCGGGCGAGACCCTGCGCATCCGCATGTGGCGGCGGGAGGGCAGGGTCCATGTGACGGTGGGCGCCGTCGAGCGGGGGGACGCGCCGGTGCTGACCGGCATGATCGTCGACCACGGCTGACACGGAACGGCCCCGCCCGTCAGCAGACGGGCGGGGCCGTGGCCTTCGACGTGCCGTCAGGCCGCCGATTCGTTCTGCTCCGCAGGCCTGCGGTGGCGGCCGCTGGGTGCGGCCTCACCGTCGCCGACCGAAACCGGACCCCGGTGCTTTCCGTGACCCGCGGACTCTTCGACGTCGGCGGCGGACGGCTGGGTCGTGCTGGCGTCGCTCATCGGAAGAAATTCACCCCGTCAACAATGATCTTTCGTACAGCCGGGCGAGTCTAACCGGCACACCTCGGGTCGAATCCAGCCGGGCACGCCAACCGGCACTACTTCGTTACAAGCCGTCCCAGTGGCGCCTGTTGAAGCGGAACGGGGCGGGGGGCGGGGCGGGTGCCGTGGGAGGTCGGAGGGCCGGGTTCCGGTGCGGGTACGGATTCGTCTTCCGGGCCGAGGCCGAGGCCGGGGTGAGGTCCGGGGCCGGGATGAGGTCCTGGGACGAGGGGTCCGGCGTGCGGTGGGGCATCGTGAGCGGGATGGGGTCCAGGTCCGGGGCCGACGCGGAATCCGGTTCCGAGTGTGGTGTGGGTTCTGGCTCCGGGTGCGAGGTGCTGGTACGGGGCGGCTTCGCGTGGGTCGGGGGGCCCGCTCTCGGGTCCGACGGGCGACCAGGCCTCGGGTGTGGCGTAAGAGGCGGCTTCGGGACCGGCGTAGGGGCCGGCCTCGGGACCCGCCTTGGGGGTGGCGTGGGAGCCGGCTACGGGTGCGGGGTGCGGTCCGGTTCCGGGTGTGGCGTAGGGCCTGGGTTCGGTTTGCGGTCCGGGAACGGCGGGTGGTCCGGGTTCGGTTCGTGGGCCGGAGTCTGCCTTCACTCCGCTCGGCGGGTCCACGGCGGCGATGGCTGCCTCGGAGTGTGCCGCGCGTTCGGCCAGCGGTGCGGCGTCGGCGTGCAGGCTGCCGTTGCCGAGTGGTCCGGAGTGGGCGGGCGGGGCGGATCCCGCTCGCGGTCCGGGTTCGGCGGGTGGTCCGGGTTCGGCGGGTGGTCCGGGTTCGGCGGGTGGTCCGGGTTCGGCGGGTGGGCCGGAGTCTGCCTTCACTCCGCTCGGCGGGTCCGCGGCGGCGATGGCTGCCTCGGAGTGTGCCGCGCGTTCGGCCAGTGGTGCGGCGTTGGCGTGCAGGCCGCCGTTGCCGAGTGGTCCGGAGTGGGCGGGCGGGGCGGATCCCGCTCGCGGTCCGGGTTCGGCGGGTGGTCCGGGTTCGGTTCGTGGTCCGGAGTCTGCCTTCACTCCGCTCGGCGGGTCCGCGGCGGCGATGGCTGCCTCGGAGTGTGCCGCGCGCTCGGCCAGCGGTGCGGCGTCGGCGTGCAGGCCGCCGTTGCCGAGTGGTCCGGAGTGGGCGGGCGGGGCGGGTTCGGTTCGCGGTTCGTGCTCGGTTCCGGGCCGTGGTGCGGGTACCGTCGCCCGGTCCGGCGCGTCGGGCGGGGTGGGGATCGGGACGCGCGTCCCCGCCCCCGCCAGTCCCGGTCCCGGCGCCGGTGCCGACTGCCTCGTCGGAGCCGCCCACCGCGCCACACCGCACGGCACCGCGCTCGTGGCGTAGGGCAGATGAAGTACGCCGTCGTCGGTCCACAGTCCGGACCCGGCCAGCCACCCCTCGGGCGCCGGGAGATGACGTACCTGCCGCTCGGCGGGCCGCCACACGGCCACCCAGCTGCCGACCGCGCCGTCGCAGCGCAGCGCCACCCCGCACTGCTCGGGGGTGAGCACCTGCCCCGGCTGGATCGCGAACGGCGTCACCACGCAGTCCGGCAGCCGGAGGCTCTCCGGGAAACGCACCGGCTGCGTGCTGCCCAGCACGCCCCAGCCCAGCCGCTGCCGGCCGGGGGAGGGGGCGTCCGAGCGGATCAGCAGCAGTCCGCTGTCGGGGTCGGCGAGCAGCAGCCGGTCGTCGCTGCCGGCCGCGATCTGGAGCAGCGGCGACGTCTCGCCGCCGCGCTCCAGGTCCACCACGACCGCCTTGGTGCGCCCGCCGGTCTCCCGGTCCAGGGCCAGCATCCGCCCGGCGCGGTCCAGCCAGACCCCGCCCGAGCAGCGGCCCGGCACCTCGGCCAGGTGCTCGGGCCCGAAGGTGCCGCCCACCACCAGCCACACCGCCGAGGACCGCTGGCCCACGGCGAGCGCGTAGGCCCGCTCGCCACCGGGCGCCGGGGGCAGCAGCCGCAGCCCGGTGCCCTCCGGGCACTCGATGGCGCCGAGCGGCAGCTCGCCGGTGCCCGGTCCGGTCGGATACAGCAGCGCGAAGGTGTGCCGGCCGTCCACCAACCGCCGGATCAGCACCCGGCCGTCGCCCATCGGCAGCACCTCCGTGCCGGGCTCCTCGGGCTGGTTGCCGGGCAGTGGCACCGCGTACGGCTCGGGGCCGTCCAGCGTCCAGCGCTCCGGGTACCAGGAGTCGCCACTGCGTGCGAGCCGGGCGGCGTAGGCACCGTCCGTCGTGATCGTGCAGCCCGCCCGCGGGGTAGCGTCGTCCTCGCCGGCCGCCGAAGTCTCGACAATGCAGGCTGTCATCGTTCGGTCACCTCCTGCCAGGACGGTAGTTTTCCTACACACACCGGACGGACCGGCGGGCGGCTGCTTCACACATACGGGTGGCCGAAAAACGATTCGCCTGTGGAAACGGAGACCGATGTGCTGGACGGCCCCGGTCCGGACGTGGGGCGACGGCACCGGTTCAGCCGCGGCGAACACCCAGGTAGCCTTGCACCCGTGCCCCGTCTGTCTGAAGTCATCGCCGCGCTGGAGAACCTGTGGCCCGCCGAGCGGGCCGAGTCCTGGGACGCGGTCGGCACCGTCGTGGGCGACCCCGGGCAGGAGGTCGGCCGGGTCCTGTTCGCCGTCGACCCGGTCCAGGAGATCGTCGACGAGGCGGTGAAGCTGGGCGCGGACCTGCTGGTCACCCACCACCCGCTCTACCTGCGCGGTACGACGACCGTGGCGGCCTCCACCTTCAAGGGCCGCGTGGTGCACACCCTGATCAAGAACGACATCGCCCTGCACGTGGCCCACACCAACGCGGACACCGCCGACCCGGGAGTCTCCGACGCGCTGGCCGGGGCGCTGGACCTCAGGGTCGTACGCCCGCTGGTGCCGGACGCCACCGACCCGGAGGGACGCCGGGGCCTGGGCCGGGTCTGCGAGCTGGACCACCCGCTGACCCTGCGTGAGCTCGCGGCCCGCGCCGCCGAGCGGCTGCCCGCCACCGCGCAGGGCATCCGCGTGGCCGGCGACCCGGAGGCGCTCGTCCGCACGGTCGCCGTCAGCGGCGGCTCCGGCGACAGCCTCTTCGACGACGTACGGGCGGCCGGCGTCGACGCCTTCCTCACCGCGGACCTGCGCCACCACCCGGCCTCCGAGTTCATCGCGGACCGCGCCCACAGCCCCCTCGCGCTGCTCGACGCGGCGCACTGGGCCACCGAGTGGCCCTGGTGCGAGCTGGCCGCCGCCCAGCTCGACGAGATCTCCGACCGGTACGGATGGGGCCTGCGCGTCCACGTCTCCAAGACGGTCACCGACCCCTGGACCGCCCACGCGGCGTCCGCCGCCACCCTTCCGAAGAGCGCTTCGCGCGCCCCTTCCTCTACTTCCTCTACTAGCTAACGGGAGCCCCCAACTGAACGCCGCGCCCGCCGACCAGATCCGACTCCTCGACGTCCAGGCCCTCGACGTCCGCCTCCAGCAGCTGGCCCACAAGCGGAAGTCGCTGCCCGAGCACGCCGAGATCGAATCGCTGAACCGGGACCTCACGCAGCTGCGCGACCTTCTGGTCGCCGCGCAGACCGAGGAGAGCGACTGCGCCCGCGAGCAGACCAAGGCCGAGCAGGACGTGGACCAGGTGCGCAAGCGCGCCGTCCGTGACCAGCAGCGCCTCGACTCCGGCGCGATCACCTCGCCCAAGGACCTGTCGAACCTCCAGCACGAGATCGTGTCCCTCGCCAAGCGGCAGGGCGACCTGGAGGACGTCGTCCTGGAGGTCATGGAGCGCCGCGAGTCCGCGCAGGAGCGGGTCACCGAGCTGACCGGGCGCGTCGCCTCCGTCCAGGCGAAGGCCGACGACGCGACCGCGCGCCGGGACGCGGCCTTCGAGGAGATCGACGGCGAGGTGGCGTCCGTGACGAAGGAGCGCGAGGTCATCGCCGGCGCCGTACCCGCGGACCTGCTGAAGCTCTACGACAAGCTGCGCGGGCAGCAGGGCGGCATCGGCGCGGCCAAGCTGTACCAGCGCACCTGCCAGGGCTGTCGGCAGGAGCTCGCCATCACCGAGCTGAGCGAGATCCGCGCCGCCGCCCCCGACACGGTCGTACGCTGCGAGAACTGCCGCCGCATCCTGGTGCGCACCGCCGAGTCCGGTCTGTAGGCCGGTCTCCAGCCGGGTCTGTGGTCGCGTCTGTAGTCGGGTCGGTAAGGAGCGAGCGGCGTGCGGGAGTTCATCGTCGAGGCCGACGGCGGGTCGCGGGGCAATCCGGGGCCCGCGGGCTACGGCGCGGTGGTGCTCGACGCGGCGACGGGGGAGACCCTGGCGGAACACGCCGAGTACCTGGGCGTGGCCACGAACAACGTGGCCGAGTACCGGGGCCTGCTGGCCGGCCTGCGCGCCGCGCACGCCCTGGACCCCTCGGCGGCCGTGCACGTCCGCATGGACTCCAAGCTCGTCGTCGAGCAGATGTCGGGCCGCTGGAAGATCAAGCACCCCGACCTGAAGCCGCTCGCGACGGCGGCGGCCCGGGAGTTCCCGGCCGACCGGGTCACCTACGAGTGGATCCCCCGCGAGCGCAACAAGCACGCCGACCGCCTGGCCAACGAGGCGATGGACGCGGGCGCCCGCGGCGAGCAGTGGTCCGGTCCGTCCCCGGACACGTTGGGCGGCCCGAGCGGTGGCCCGATCCCTGGCACCGGTGCAGACGCCTCGTCGACCTCCGGGAGTCCTGCTTCCGCCGACACCGGCGCGGGCGCCGACGTCCGGGCCGCGCGTGCCGCCGTCGCTGGTGGCGGGGCGGCTTCGGGTGCCGGTGGAGGCCCGGGGCCCGCTGGGGCGGTCGCCACGCCCGGCTGGGCGCCCGCCGATCTCGGTGCGCCCGCCACCTTCGTGCTGCTGCGGCACGGGGAGACGCCGCTGACGCCGCAGAAGCGTTTCTCGGGCAGTGGCGGCACCGATCCGTCGCTGTCCGGCGTGGGCCGCGAGCAGGCCGAGAAGGTCGCGGCGGCGCTCGCCCGGCGCGGCACCATCCAGGCCGTCGTGTCCTCGCCGCTCGCCCGCACCCGCGAGACCGCCGGTGTCGTCGCCGCCCGCCTCGGTCTCGACGTGACCGTGGAGGAAGGGCTGCGCGAGACCGACTTCGGTGCCTGGGAGGGGCTCACGTTCGGCGAGGTGCGCGAGCGCTACCCGGACGATCTGAACGCCTGGCTGGCCTCCCCGGACGCCGAACCCACCGGCGGCGGCGAGAGTTTCGCGGCCACCGCGGTCCGGATCGCCGCCACCCGGGACAAGCTGGTCGCCGCTCACGCGGGCCGCACGGTGCTGCTCGTCACGCATGTGACCCCGATCAAGACGTTCGTCCAACTGGCCCTCGGCGCACCGCCGGAGTCCCTGTTCCGCATGGAGCTGTCGGCGGCGTCCCTGTCGGCGGTGGCGTACTACGCGGACGGCAACGCGAGCGTCCGCCTGTTCAACGACACGTCCCACCTGCGCTGACCGCCACGGCCGCGTGGACGGCCGGCCGCTCGACCCGGGCCCGTCCCCGGCAGCCACCGCCGACGCCGCGGACAACTCCGGCACCATGCCGCGCCCACCACCACGTCCGGCACCGCATCGGCGATCGTCCGGGGCGCGTCGAGCGCGGCCTCGCGTCCGCGGGTGTCGCCTCGATCGCGGGCGGCCCGCCGGCCACCAGTGCCCGTGCCCCGGCCGTACGGCGCCGGGTGGATCCCCGTGTGTGGATCCCCATGTCAGTGGATCTCCGTCACCACCACGTCCAGTGCCCACGGCCGCCCCGCCCTGCCCGGCGGCTCCGCCCCCACGACGTACCCGAGGTCCCGCAGCGCCTCCACCAGTCCGGCCGGGTCCTTCGGTGCGGCCCCCTCGGTCAGCAGGGCGCGTACGATCCGGCCCTTCGTGGCCTTGTTGAAGTGGCTGACCACGGACCGCTTCTCCACCCCGTCCACGATCTGGGAGTGCAGCACGCGCACGGTCGCCGTCCGGCCCGCGACCTCGCCCTTCGGTTTCCACGCCGCCGCGTACGCCGAGGACCGCAGGTCCAGCACCAGACCGTCACCGGCCGCCTCGGGCAGCACCGAGGCCATCGGCGTACGCCAGTACGCGGCCAGCGCGCCCGGCCCGGGCAGCTTCACACCCATCGAGCAGCGGTAGGAGGGGATCCGGTCGGTCACCCGCACCGCACCCCACAGCCCGGAGAAGACCAGCAGCGAGCGTGCGGCGCGCCGCTTGGCCGACGGGTCGAGGGAGGCCAGGTCCAGGGCGTCGTAGAGCACACCGGTGTAGATCTCCCCGGCGGGCCGCGTCCCCGCCGTGCGCAGCCCGGCGTTCTTGGCGACCTCGCCGCGCAGGCCCTCGCTCAGCCCGAGTACCTCGCGTGCCTTCTCCTCGTCCCCCGTGCACAGCTCCACCAGTTCCGTCAGCACCGTCTCGCGGGCGGCGGCCAGCCCCGGCAGCGACAGCGACTCGGGCCTCAGCGGGGCGCCGCGGCCGGCGGCGGCCTTGCCTTCGGACGGGGGCAGCAGCACAAGCACGGGGGTTGCTCCTTCGGGTAGCGCTCCGCGACAGCGTACGGCGTGCCGCCTGTGCGCCTGCGCCCTACGCTCGCTGTATGCCCCGCCGCCCGCTCCGCGTGACCGGCGCCCCCGAAGGACCCCTGAGGGCCGCCCTCGCCGCACTGCGCACCACGCTCGGCGTGCCCGGGGGCTTCCCGCCCGCGGTGCTCGCCGAGGCGGAACGGGCCGCGCGGGACCCCGCCCTCCCCCTGCACGACGCCACCGACATCCCGTTCTTCACCCTCGACCCGCCCGGCTCCGCCGACCTCGACGGGACCGGCCTCGACCGGGCGACGCACCTGTCCCGCCGGGGCGGCGGCTACCGCGTCCGCTGCGCCGTCGCCGACGTGGCCGCCTTCGTCGTACCGTCGGGCGCCGTGGACGCCGAGACGCACCGGCGGGCGAGCACCCTGTACCTCCCCGACGGCCCGGTCCCGCTGCACCCGGCCGTCCTGGGAAAGGGTGCCGCGAGCCTGCTGCCCGGGCAGACCCGGCCCGCCGTGCTGTGGACGGTCGACCTGGACGCGGAGGGCCGCACGCGGGCCGTCGACGTCCGCCGCGCCCTGGTCCGCAGCCGGGCACAGCTGGACCGCGCCTGGGCGCAGAAGGAGATCGACGCCGGGACCGCCGACGAACCGGTCGCGCTGCTCCAGGACGTGGGGCGGCTGCGGGAGCGGCTGGAGGCCGAGCGCGGCGGCATCTCGCTCGTGGTGCCCGAGCTGGAGGTCGTGGAGCAACCGGCGGACGTGCCCGGGGGTCGCGCGTACGAGCAGGCGTACCACGCCCCGCTCCCGGCCGACCGCTGGAACGCCCAGCTCTCCCTGCTCACCGGCATGGCCGCCGCCGAACTGATGCTGGCCCACGGCACCGGCGTGCTGCGCACCCTGCCGGCCGCCCCCGACGGCGCGGTCGGCCGGCTGCGGCGCAGCGCGCACGCCCTGCGCGTCGACTGGCCGCACCACGTGTCGTACGCCGCCCTCCTGCGCACCCTCGACGCGGACCGGCCGCGGCACGCGGCCTTCCTGCGGGAGTGCGCGACCCTGCTGGACGGCGCCGGCTACACCGTCTTCCGGGACGGCGGGCTCCCGGCGATCACCACGCACGCCGCCGTCGCCGCGCCCTACGCGCACTGCACGGCACCCCTGAACCGCCTCGCCGACCGGTACGCCACCGAGATCTGCCTGGCCGCCGCGGCCGGCCGGGACGTGCCCGAGTGGGTGCTCGCCGCGCTGGACGCGCTGCCGGAACGGATGGCCGAGGGCACCCGGCGCGCGGCCGCCGTGGAGCGGGAGTGCCTGGACGTGGTGGAGGCCGCGCTGCTGAAGGACCGCGTCGGCGAACTCTTCGACGGCTGTGTGATCGACGTCGACGAGCACCGCCCCACCGCCGGCACCGTCCACGTGGAGTCCCCGGCCGTCGTCGCCCGCGTCGAGGGCGGCACGGCACCGCTGCCGCCGGGCGAACGGCTCCGGCTCCGGCTCACCCGGGCCGACCCGTCCGCCCCACCACCGGCGAGGGTGCGCTTCACCCCCGCGTGAGCACCCGCACGAGCACACCGGCGTCCTCGGCGTGGAACCAGGCCGGAAGAGGCGCGGTCCGTGCGACCGGTACCATGGTGCGTACGGCAGACGAGCCGGGCGGACGGCCGCGTGGAGCCCCTGGGGCTTCCCGAGGAACGTCCGGGCTCCACAGGGCAGGGTGGTGGCTAACGGCCACCCGGGGTGACCCGCGGGACAGTGCCACAGAAAGCAGACCGCCGGGGATCTCGGTCCTCGGTAAGGGTGAAACGGTGGTGTAAGAGACCACCAGTGCCCAGGGTGACCTGGGCAGCTAGGTAAACCCCACTCGGAGCAAGGTCAAAAGGGGCCGCTGTAAAAGGCGTGCTCTGCGCGGACGTTCGAGGGCTGCCCGCCCGAGTCCGCGGGTGGACCGCACGAGGCCGGCGGCAACGCCGGCCCTAGATGGATGGCCGTCGCCCCGGGCTCCGCGAGGAACCCGGGGAACAGAACCCGGCGTACAGCCCGACTCGTCTGCCGCTCCGCTTCCCCCCGGGGCGTGCCGTCCTGCCGCCGGCCGGGGTTCCCCTCGCCGTTCTCTCGGGCGTCGTTCCCTCGGCCGTCGCCTACCTTGTCGTCGCCGTCGTCGTACTCTCCGGGTGTCCCAACAGTCGTAGATGTTGGGTGTGTTCAGCTTCGGCTTCCGTGTGGTTGGCTGGAAAGTGGCTGCTGGTGTTCGGAGTTGACGTCTTGGGGACGTTCATATTTGCAATTTTGACACTTCGTCAACACATTTGGCAGCCTGTGCTTGTGCGTCAGCCTGGTTAGGTGGTGTCAACTCTCTTATCACAGCTGACCGTTCAGCCGGTGGGTTCGCGACGAACTTGCGTCGTTGGCGGACTGCGCAGTTAGTCAGATCTTCTCGCGCAGAAGGATGGCTAGCATGAGCCAGTACCCGGTCGGAAGATCGTCGTCCTCTTGGCGACCCCCTTTCCGGCCTGCGGCCGCCGAGTGTCGGCTGCCCCGTTTCTTCTGATCTCATGGACCGAGGGACCGCGGAATGTCAGTGCCTGCACCGCCCAGTCAGCACAGGTCGGCGAAGGCGCCGCACACCTCGCCGACCGCGCCCCTGGTCGTGCTGGTGGTGAGCGCCGCGGCCGGCGGTGCGGCCGTCGCCCTGGCGCCGTCCGGCGCCCGCACCTGGGCGCTGACCGTGACGGCGGTCGCCTGGGTGTGTGTCGCCGCAGTCGTCCTCGTCAGCCACCGGCTCGTCCGCCGGGCCCGGCGCACGGCCGCCGTGCAGGCCTCCGAGACCGGCCGTCTCAAGGCGCAGTCGGCGCAGCTGTCGGCGGAGACCGCGCACCTGGTCAACGTGACGCTGCCCGCCGTGGCCAAGCGGCTGCGGGACGGCACGAGCGCGGCCGACGCGGTGGGCGGCGCGACGCCGCCGAGCGACCCGCAGCTGGGCCGGATCGTGCACACCTTTGCCGACGCCGTCGAGGAGGGCGTACAGCAGGCGGCCGCCCTGGACGGCGAGCGCCGGCAGGCCCGGCACGAGCTGAACGAGGCGGCGGCCGCGCTGGAGCGGCTGGCGCAGGAGACGCTGCCCGCCGCGGTCGCCCGGCTGCGCGAGGGCCAGTCCGCCGACACGGTGCTCGCCGAACTCGACCTGCCGCAGCTGCTCATGGTCCGCACCCCGACCGAGTCGTTCGTCCGCGAACTCGCCCACAGCGAGCGCCGTGCCGCCGCGGCACAGGCCGCCTCCGCCAAGGCGCTCAGCCGCGTCCAGGCCAAGTCCGTCAGCATGCTCGCCGACCTGCGGGAGATGCAGGAACGACATGGCGAGGAGGTCTTCGGCGACCTGCTGAAGCTGGACCACAGCACCTCCCAGCTCGGTCTGATGACCGACCGGCTGGCGCTGCTCATGGGCGGCCGGTCCAGCCGTGCCTGGAACAAGCCGATCGTGATGGAGAGCATCCTGCGCGGCGCCGTCGGCCGTATCGCCGCCTACCAGCGGGTGCGCCTGCACTGCTCCACCACGGCCGCGATCTCCGGCTTCGCCGCCGAGGGCGTCATGCATCTGCTCGCCGAGCTGATGGACAACGCCGCGAACTTCTCCCCGCCCATCGACGAGGTGCACGTCTACGTCGAGGACCGCAGCGCCGGCATGGTCGTCACCATCGAGGACAGCGGTCTGAAGATGGCCGACGCGGCGATGCGCCGCGCCGAGGAGGCGGTGTCCGGTCACATGACCGACCTCGCCTCGCTCCAGGGCACCCGGCTCGGACTCGCCGTGGTCGGACGGCTCGCGGGGAAGTACGGCATCAGCGTCAACTACCGCCCCTCGTCGCGCGGCGGCACCGGCGTCGTCGTCCTGCTGCCGCCGCAACTGCTCGCCCAGCAGCGCGAGTCGGTGTCGCGTGAGGCGACCGGCCGCCCCGCCGCGGGCACCGCGCCCACGCCCGGCCCCGCCCCGGCCGTGTCGCCCGCCCCGGCCCCGGCGCCCGAGGCCACCTCGCACCCCGACGTCCCGGAGCGGCCCGCCGCCCGGCCGGAGCCGCCCGAACAGGGGCAACCCCGAAGCGCCACCGGCTCCACGCTGAACGGCCTGCCCGTCCGCGCCCCCGGCCGCACCATGGCCGAGGCGGAACGGGAGCGCGAGCAGCGCCGGTCGGCGTCCGACGCGGCATCAGGGGCGGCGTCCGGAGCGGTGTCGGAGACAGCGGACGGAGTCGGCCCGGAGCAACGCCCGGCACGCGACGCCGGTTCACGGTTCGGCGCCTTCCACCGCGGGCGCCGGTCCGCGGGCGGCACCGCCGGACCGGATGCCCGGCCCGGGTCCGAGCCGCCGGCCGCCCCGTAGCCGCCCCCCCTTCCCGTACGGCGCCCGGGGCGTCGGCGCCCACTTCCCGCTCGAATTCCTGAGATTGGAGGAACGGGCCGGTGACCGGTCAACCGGGCACCACCGTCCCATCACCCATCATGCAGACCACCGACAACAGCCTCACCTGGCTCCTCAAGAGCCTCCTGGAGCGCACTCCCGGCACCCGGCACGCTCTCGCCCTGTCCCGCGACGGCCTGAAGCTCTGCTGGACCGAGCACCTGACGCTCGACCAGGCCGACCAACTCGCCGCCATCTGCTCCGGCATCCAGGCCCTCGCCCAAGGCGCGTCCATGGAGTTCGGCGACGGCACCGGCGGCGTCCGGCAGTCCATGACCGAGTTCCACGGCGGCCTGCTGTTCATCGTGGAGGCCGGCGAGGGAGCGCATCTGGCCGTCCTCGCCGACGAGGACGCCGACCCCGGCGTGGTGGGCCACCAGATGTCGGAGCTGGTGGAGCAGATCGGCGAGCACCTGCGCGCCGAGCCCCGAGAGCCCGTTCCGGGGAGTGCCGCGTCGTGATGCGCAAGCCCGTGGACACCGGTGACCCCGACCGGCTCTACACGGTCACGGCCGGCCGGAGCCGCGCCGACGAGTCCTTCGACCTGGTCACCCTCATCGTCAGTGAGTGCCGGCCCACCGCGGGAATGCAGTCGGAGCACGCCCGGATCCTGGAGCTGTGCCAACACCCCACGGCCGTCGTCGAGATCGCCGCGGAGCTGAAGCTGCCGATCACGGTGGTGCGGATCCTGCTCGGCGACCTGCTCGACACGGGCCGCATCACCGCCCGCCACCCGCGTGCGGCGCGGTCCGTCGCCTCCCTCCCCGATTCCGCCCTTCTCAAGGAGGTGCTCCATGGGCTCCGCAACCTCTGAGCTGCCCTCCCACCGCACGCCACTGGACGACGCGGCGGAGACCGGCCTGAAGATCGTCATCGTGGGCGGTTTCGGTGTCGGCAAGACGACCCTGGTCCGCTCGGTGAGCGAGATCCGGCCGCTGAACACCGAGGAGGTGATGACGCAGGCCGGCGTGGGCGTCGACGAGACCAGCGCGGTCGCGACGAAGACGACCACGACGGTGGCGTTCGACTTCGGGCGGATCAGCCTCAACGAGCGCATGGTGCTGTACCTGTTCGGCGCGCCGGGCCAGGAGCGCTTCTGGTTCCTCTGGGACAGGCTGTTCTCCGGGACGCTGGGCGCCGTGGTGCTCGTGGACACGCGCCGGATGAATGACTCCTGGTACGCGATCGACCGGCTGGAGCACCACAAGACGCCGTTCGTGGTGGCCGTCAACCGGTTCGACGACGACACCAACCGGTACTCCCTGGAGGAGATCCGCCAGGCGCTCGCGCTGCCCGAGCACGTGCCGATGCTCGACTGCGACGCGCGGGTCCGGCAGTCCGGCAAGGACGTGCTGGTCACCCTCGTGGACCACCTGTACGAACTGGCCATGGCCCAGGAGGCGACACCGTGACCGACCCCTCTTCCGCGCAACCGGCTCCGCCGGGCTGCCCCGCTCACACCGACGCGGTGCGCCTGGCGGGGCTCGAGTACCAGCAGACGCCGTCGCAGATGTACCGCGCGCTGCGCCGCGAGCACGGCTCGGTCGCGCCGGTGCTGCTCGACGGGGACATCCCGGCCTGGCTGGTGCTCGGCTACTCCGAGGTCACCTACGTGACCAGCCACGACGAGCTGTTCGCGCGGGACTCCCGGCGCTGGAACCAGTGGGAGAACATCCCGGCGGACTGGCCGCTGATGCCGTACGTCGGATACCAGCCGTCGGTGCTGTTCACCGAGGGCGACGAGCACCGGCGGCGGGCCGGGGTGATCACGGAGGCGCTGGAGGGCATCGACCAGTTCGAGCTGGCCCGCAACTGCCAGTTGATCGCCGACCGGCTCATCGCCGACTTCGCGGGCAGCGGCCAGGCGGAGCTGATGACCGGTTACGCGCACGCCCTGCCGATGCGGGCCGTGGTGCAGATGTGCGGGATGCCGACCTCGGGTGAGGACACCCGGCAGCTCGTCGAGGACCTGAGGATCTCGCTGGACGCCGCGGAGGGCGACGACCCGGTGGCGGCGTACGGGCGCGTGGGCGAGCGGCTGCGGCAACTGGTGAAGGACAAGCGGGTCAGCCCCGGTCCGGACGTCACCTCGCGCATGCTGCTGCATCCGGCGGGGCTGACGGACGAGGAGATCGTCCAGGACCTGATCTCGGTGATCGCCGCGGCGCAGCAGCCGACGGCGAACTGGATCTGCAACACGCTGCGGCTGCTGCTGACGGACGAGCGGTTCGCCGTGAACGTGTCGGGCGGCCGGCTCAGTGTGGGCGAGGCGCTCAACGAGGCGCTGTGGCTGGACACGCCGACGCAGAACTTCATCGGGCGCTGGGCCGTTCGGGACATCCAGCTGGGCGGGCGGCAGATCCGGGCGGGCGACTGCCTGGTGCTGGGGCTGGCCGCGGCCAACACCGATCCGCAGATCTGGCCCGATTCGCACGTGGGCGCGGAGAACGCCGCGCACCTGTCGTTCAGCAACGGCGAGCACCGCTGTCCCTATCCGGCACCTCTGCTGGCGGACGTGATGGCGCGGACGGCGGTCGAGACGCTGCTGGAGCGGCTGCCCGACCTGGTGCTGTCGGTGGAGCCCGAGGAGCTGGCCTGGCGCCCGTCGATCTGGATGCGGGGGCTGACGGCGCTGCCGGTGCGGTTCACGCCGGTGGTGCATTAGGGCGGGCGCCTGGTGGTGCCGTGGGGGCAGGCGCCCGACAACGCGGTGGACGGGCGCCCGGTGACGCGGCAGCGCGGGCGGGCACATGGGCCCCGGTGCGGGGCCCATCACCTCGGCGGTGGTGCCGGTCGGGCGGTCAGGCGGTCACGGGCGTGAACCGCACCGGCAGGCGCTGCGGGCCACGGGTGAAGACGCCCTCCTCCACCGGGTCGAAGCCGTCGGCGAGGCGCATGTCGGGCATGGCGTCCAACAGCTGGCTGACGCCGATCTCGACCTCCGCCTTGGCGAGCAGCGCGCCCACGCAGAAGTGCCGGCCGAGCGCGAAGGCGAGGTGGTCGGCGGCGGCGGAGAAGGCGGTCGTGGTGGTGAGGTCGTCGCGGAAGATGTCGAAACGGTCGGGGTCGCCATAGCGGCTCTCGTCGCGGTTGGCGGCGCCTATCAGACAGGTGACGGTGACGCCCGGGGGTATGGTCCCCCCGCTGAGCTTCACCTCGGTCGCGGACTGCCGCATGATCATGTGGACGGGCGGGGTGTAGCGCAGGGTCTCGGCGAAGGCCCGCGGGATCAGGTCGCGGTCCGCGCGGACCGCGGCGAGCTGGTCGGGGTGGAGCAGCAGGTTCGCGAAGATGCTGGCGATCGCCTTGTCGGTGGTCTCGCCGCCGGCGGCGAGCAGCAGGCTGCAGAACGCCTTGATGTCATCGTCGCTCATCCGCACGCCGTCGACCTCGGCGGCGCACAGCGTGGACAGCAGGTCGTCGCCCAGGTTCTCACGGCGTTCGCGGATGATCGGCAGCATGTACTCGGCGAACTCGACACGGGTCCGCTCGCCCGCGGCGGCCACCTCGGGGTCGCCCGAGAGGTTGCCGAGGAAGGCGATGACGGACGTGTACCAGCGGTGGAAGCGCGCGTGGTCGGCCTTGTCGAGGCCCAGCATGTCGGCGATCACGTTGACCGGGAAGCGGGTGGCGTAGTCGTTGACCAGGTCGGCGGAGCCGGAGTTCCGGAAGGCGTCGATCAGTTCGCGCGAGTTGCGCTCGATGACGGGCAGGAACTTCTCCTGGAGGTCGGCGCCGCGGAAGGCGGGGGCCACGAGGGCGCGGCGCACGGCGTGCTCACGACCGCTGAGCTGGAGGATCGTCTTGCCGTGCACGGGCTCGATCTGCCAGTCGTAGTTGTCGGTGGTGAACTCGCCGTTCTTGTCCTTGAAGACGCGCTCGACGTCCTCGTAGCGCGAGATGATGTAACTCTGCGTGGCCTCGTGCCAGATGAGGGGCGCGGTGTCGCGCATCAGACGGTACGCCGGGTAGGGGTCAGCGGCGAACTCGGGCGAGAGGATGTCGGGCACCTGCTGCGCGGTGGACATGGGGCTCCCTCAAGGTCAGTGACGGGCTTACGGCACAAGGTAATTGATCAATCATCAACCAAGACAGCCCCCACCGCCCCACCGGCCGCCCCACGAGCACCGGTTGGCCGAAAACCATGCCGTGAACCTGGCCGAAGCGCCCGGGTCGAGGCGTTACGGCAGCTCGACGGGGCCGTACGGGGCGACCGGCCGCCCCGGTCCGGTCGTGCAGTGACCGGCTTCTCAATTGCCCGACGCCACACGGCCTTTGGACATGTGTGTTTCGGCCGGTTCGGGAAGCCCGCTGCCGCGCTGCGTGTCGCAGTCGGCCGGCGGGCCGGTCATGCCCCGGTCGAGGTGCCGGCGCAGGGTGAGGGCGTCGTCCGCCAGCACGGTGAGCAGGGTGGCGGTGGGGGTGAGGCGCATGACGGCCGTGTCGGCGTCGGTCGGCGCGGGGTTGGCAGGGTGGGTGTCGGCCGGGCTGTCGGGGGTGATGACGAGCAGGGTGCCCAGGGCTCGGTGGCCGCCGGTCACGGCTGGGCCGTGCCAGCCCGGGATGTCGGGGCCGACGGCGAATTCCTGGTCGTGGAGGGGACGGCCGGCGAGGGTCACCCGTAGGCGTTGGTGGACCGTGCCCGGGGTCTCGCCGTGGCGGCCCAGGAGCAGTTCCTCGCGGGCGAGCAGGCGGGCGCCCGGCTCCAGGTCGATGCGCGTGGTGGCGTGGTGGTCGCAGTGGCCGGCGGCGATGACCGGTTCGGGCAGCCAGACCAGGGTGCCGGCCGGCGCGACCCGCAGGTGGGTCTCGGTGCGTGAGGGGCGGCCGTGCGGCCCCGGCAGCACCAGGGTCGCCGCCACGCTGCGTACGACGAGCGCCGCGCCCGCCGCGACCTCGACGTCCAGCCGCAGGTGGTCCCCGCCGATCGGGCCCGCGGCCGCGGCGGCCAGCGCCACGTGGGCGGCGCCGTGCGGGTTCCACCGGCCCGTCGGCTCGACGGCCGCGGTGGGGCGCAGGACCAGTGGCGCGTCGGAGCGGAGCCGGCTGATCCGGGTCCTGACCCGGCCGGACCGGTCCCGGTCCGCCGTCACCTCGAGGCGGGCGTGGGCGCGCATCACCGGGCCGGAACGCCGAGGCACTGCCGGACCCACGCGGCGACGTCGGCCGCGGTGGGGTCCCGGACCAGGGAGGTGAACAGCACGGGCAGGTCACCGCGCTTGGCGCGGGCGTCGCGGTCCATCACGGCGAGGTCCGCGCCGACCTGCGGCGCCAGATCCGTCTTGTTGATGACCAGCAGGTCGGCCGAGGTGACACCCGGGCCGCCCTTGCGGGGAACCTTGTCCCCGCCGGCGACGTCGATGACGAAGATCTGGTGGTGGACCAGTCCGCGGCTGAACGTGGCGGTGAGGTTGTCCCCGCCGCTCTCCAGGAGGACGAGGTCGAGCGGTGGCAGGGTCGCCTCCAGCTCCTCCACGGCTTCGAGGTTGGCGGAGATGTCGTCCCGGATCGCCGTGTGCGGGCACGCCCCGGTCTCGACCGCCCGGACCCGTTCGGCGGCCAGTACGCCGTTGCGCAGCAGGAAGTCGGCGTCCTCGGTGGTGTAGATGTCGTTGGTGACGACGGCCAGGGAGAGTTCCGGGGCCAGTGTGCGGCACAGCGCCGCGACCAGTGCGGTCTTGCCGGAGCCGACCGGGCCGCCGATGCCGATGCGCAGTGCCCGGCCGGGGCGGCGGGGCAGGGCTCCCGTCACCCGCCCGCCGGCGTGTGGGTGATCGTGAGAGTGGGCGGGTCGTGGTGTGGGGTCAGGACGCAAAGAGACGCACCTCCCAGGCGGCGTGGTGTTCGGCACGGATGTCGAGGAGAGGTCCCGCGCGGGACGGCAGCGCCTCGGGTGCCGTGTGCGCGTGGCGCGCCGCCTCGGCGGCGACGGCGGCGATCCGTGGTCCCAGCCGGGCGACCGTGGCGTGGACCGCGAACGGGTCGAGCCCGAGCAGCCGCACGGCGGCCGTCGCCGGGGTGAGTACCGCGTCGTGGGCGGCGGCCAGCGCGGCGGCGTCCGGTCCCAGGCCCGCCGCCGCGGCCACCGCGCCCAGGGCCACCGGCTGATGGGGGCCGTGCCGGGGCGCGGCGCTCAGTTCGTCCAGGCGGGGGTGGGGCCAGATCGTACGGCCCGCCCGCAGCAGTTGGCGTCCCAGGCGGCGGGAGGCGGTCCGCAGCGCCGGTGACGGGGTCCTGGCGGCGAACTCGCGGTCCAGGGTCTCCAGCGCCTCCACCACCTCGGTGGCCCGGCGGCCCGTACCGCCGAAGGCGGCACACGCCGCAGCCGTGAACGCGGCGGTCACCACGCCGGTCGTCGCCAGGCGTCCCCGCAGGAACTCCTCCAGCGCGGCCAGGTCGTCCACGCCGTCCAGGGCCGCCGCCGCTTCCAGACCGCCGGAATGGGCGTGCCCGCCGGAGGGGAAGCGTCCGTCGGCGAGCAGCAGCAGCGCCGGCAGCGTCGCCTGCGGCTGCCGGTCCTGGGATTCCTGGGATTCCTGGGCGTTCATCGGAGGGCGGTGGTGGCGGGGGGTCAGAAGAGGAAGTAGCGCTGTGCCATCGGCACTTCGGCCGCGGGCTCGTGCTCGATCAGCTCGCCGTCGACCCGCACGCTGTACGTGTCGGCGTCGACCTCGATGTGTGGAGTGGCGGTGTTCTCCGGAAGGTCCCGCTTGCCGCGGCCGCGTACGTTCTCCACGGCCACGAGCCGCCGCCGCAGCCCCAGGCGGTCGGCGAGCCCGTCCTCGACGGCCGCCGGCGCGACGAAGGCGACGCCGCTCGCGGCGGCGGCCGGGTTGCCCACGTTGTAGCCCAGCCGGTTCAGCACCGGTTGGGGAGTGGGGATCGACGCGTTCGGGTCGCCGAGGGCGGCGCTGGCGGCCATGCCGGCCTTGAACACGACCGTGGGCCGGACCCCGAACAGGGCGGGTTGCCACAGCACCAGGTCGGCCAGCTTGCCGGGCTCGACGGAACCGATCTCGCGTTCGAGGCCGTGGGCCACCGCCGGGCAGATCGTGTACTTGGCGACGTAACGGCGGGCCCGCCGGTTGTCGGCCCGGCTGTCGCCGGGCAGGGAGCCGCGCAGCTCCTTCATCCGGTGGGCGGTCTGCCACGTCCGCGTCACGACCTCCGCGACCCGGCCCATCGCCTGCGCGTCCGACGACATGATCGAGAGAGCTCCGAGGTCGTGCAGCACGTCCTCCGCGGCGATGGTCGTGGGACGCACCCGGCTCTCGGCGAACGCGAGGTCGTTGGGCACCTGCGGGTTGAGATGGTGGGCCACCATCACCATGTCCAGCGCCTCGGCCACCGTGTTGACGGTGAACGGGCGGGTGGGGTTGGTCGAGGCGGGCAGTACGTTCGGCTCGCCGGCGATCCGGATGATGTCCGGTGCGTGGCCGCCGCCCGCGCCCTCGGTGTGGTACGCGTGGAACGTCCGGCCGCCCACGGCGGCGAGCAGATCCTCCACGAAACCCGCCTCGTTGAGGGTGTCGCTGTGGATCGCGACCTGCACCCCGGCCTGGTCGGCCACGGTCAGCGCGGCGTCGACGGCGGCCGGGGTGGCGCCCCAGTCCTCGTGCACCTTGAACCCGCCCGCGCCGCCGCGCAGTTGCTCCCACAGGGCCTCGGGGGACACGGTGTTGCCGCGGGCCAGGAACAGCACGTTCAGCGGCCAGGGCTCGCAGGCCTCCAGCATCCGCCGCTGCCACCAGGCGCCCGGCGTGGCCAGGGTCGCCTTCGACCCCTCGGTCGGCCCCGTGCCGCCGCCGACGAACGTGGTGGTGCCCGCCGCGAGGGCTTCCTCGAACATGTCCGGGCCGACGAAGTGCACATGGGTGTCGATCGTGCCCGCCGTCAGGATCAGCCCGTTGCCGGCCGCGATCTCCGTGGAGGGGCCGATGACGAGGTCGGGATGCACCCCGTCCATGGTGTCGGGGTTGCCCGCCTTGCCCAGCGCCACGATCCGGCCGTCCCGGACGCCGACGTCGGCCTTGACCACTCCCCAGTGGTCCAGGACCACCGCGCCGGTGATGACCAGGTCCGGTGTGCCCTCGCCGCGGGTGGCCCGCGACTGGCCCATGGACTCCCGTACGGATTTGCCGCCGCCGAAGACGGCCTCGTCACCGCCGCCGCAGAGGTCCCGCTCGACCTCGATGAACAGGTTGGTGTCGGCCAGGCGGACACGGTCCCCGGTGGTCGGGCCGAACGAGGCGCCGTACTCCCGCCGGCTGATCTCAGCCATCGAGTTCACCTCCGCACAGACCCCGTAGCCCGGCCACGATCCTCCGGCCCCCGATCGGGACCAGCTCCACCTCCTCGACGGCACCGGGCTCGAAACGCACCGAGCCGCCCGAGAGCACATTGAGCCGGCGCCCCCACGCGGCCTCGCGGTCGAACTCCAGCGCGGCGTTGACCTCCGCGAAATGGAAGTGCGAACCGACCTGGACGGGGCGGTCGCCGGTGTTCTCCACCCGCAGCCGGGTGACCTCCTTGCCGGCGTTGATCACGACCGGTTCGTCGCCGTAGAGCACTTCCCCCGGAATCAGCGGCCGGTCGGCGTCCGGCTGATCCCCCGTGTAGCGGCGCCGGGCCGCCTGCCGCGACCCGGTCCCGACCCGCCGTGGCGGGCTGGGGCTGCCGACGCCGCTGGAGGGGTGGAGCACCGAGCCGTGCTGGTCCTGCCTGCCCGGGTCGTCGCTGGGATGCTCGCCGCTCTTCATGATCATGAGATCGGCCCGGTCACCGTGATCAGTTTCGTGCCGTCGGGGAAGGTCGCCTCGACCTGCACCTGCCCCAGCATCTCCGGCACCCCCTCCATCACGTCGTCGCGACCGAGCACCGCCCGTCCGGACTCCATGAGTTCGGTGACCGTACGGCCGTCGCGCGCACCCTCCAGCAGGAACGACGTGATCATCGCGGTGGCCTCCGGCAGATTCAGCTTCAGGCCCCGCTCCTTGCGCTCCAGGGCCAGCTTCGCCGCCGTGTAGATCATCAGGCGCTCACGCTCGTGCAACGTCAGAAGCATCGGCCGTCTCCACGGAGTGAGAGGAAGAACCACGCTCTTGCAGTTAATCCCAAACGTGCTCCCGTCGCAGAGCGAGAACTCACCCAGGGTGACGATCAGCGGGCCCCTCCGACGCGTCGGACGTCCTCCGCGCGCACACCACCGGCCTGGGCGTCCGCCACGGTCGCCCGACGCGGCCGGCCGTGCAGGGTCAGATAGAAGATCTGGAGGGAATCCCGTGCTCCGCCCGTCTCGAAGCGGTTGAGGACCTTGCCCAGCGGGTTCCACAGACGCCCGTCCTGCATGCGGACGCCGACCGGCTGGCCGAAGTAGGCCCGCAGGTCGGCGTCGAAGTCCACCCAGGTCGCACCGGCGTGGCGGACCAACACCTCACCCACGTACGCTCCGACGCCGAGCAACGGCCCGTGTACGCGCTCGCGCGAGGCACCGCCCTTGCGCATGCCGTCGATCAGGAAGTCGACGATCCGCAGACTCGCCACGGAGTAGTCCAGAGGCAGCCGGCTGCGCCCCGTGAGACGGGCGACCAGGGTTGCCGCGTGCAGGTGCATCCCCTCCGCGCCCGGGTTGCTCTCGTCGGCCTCGGCCATGGAATCCCACCCCTTCGCTTGCCGTGGGGACCTTGACGGGCTCCCCGGTTAGCAAGCGGATTCCATCGCCGGAACGTCACGCGACGCCGGTACGACGACCGGTGCCGCCGCCCCCGGCCGGTGGGGACGGGGTTGGCCGGGCGGGGCGGGCGGGTCAGCGCGTGGCGTGGCGGGACTGTCCGGCGGCGGTGCGGATGCCCGGCAGCGCGGAGTAGAGGGTCTTGCCGGGGCAGAGGGTGGCGTAGCCGTCCCGGTGGCCGGAGACGGTGTTCAGGACGGCCTTCTGGCCCGTCTTGTACACGCCGGTGTCACCGGCCGCGGTGAGGGTGACCTCGGCCTGCGGGTCGACGCCGTCCAGACCGAGCTTCCAGGCGGCGAGGTCGGCGATGGCCTGCTTGGCGGCGGCGGTCGGAGTGCCGCCGTTCTCGTAGTCGCCCAGCAGGGAGATGCCCGCGGAGTCGCCGTTGAAGCCGTAGGTGTGGGCGCCGCGCACCCGTTGGCCGACGCCGCCGGCGCGACCCTCGAAGACGGTGCCGCACTTGTCGACGAAGAAGTTGTAGCCGAGGTCGTTCCAGCCTTCGGTACGCACGTGGTAGACGAGGATCGCGCGCATGATGGCGGGTGAGTCGGCGCAGCTGTAGTCGTTGGTGCCCGCGGTGTGGTGGACGAACACGGCCTTCACCTTGTCCAGGTACTCGGGCGGGTCCTTGACCAGGGACTCGTCGGCACCCCAGGTGGCGCGGTCGACGATCGCGGGGGTGGCGGGTCCGGTCGGCGCCGTCGTCTCGGGCGCCGGGGGACCGGGCGGCTGGGAGGCTTCGCCCGTGGGCGGCGGGGCCGATTCGGCCGGCTCCGGCCGGGTGCTGTCGCCGGGGGCCGGGGAGTCGCCGGAGTCCGCGGGGCCGGTGGGCTCCGAGCCGGCGGTCGGCGGTGTGTCCGAGCCGGTGTCCGAGGTGGGTGCGGGCGCCTCGGTGGTGGGGTCGGCGGGGCCGGTCGGCTCCGGTGTCTTCCCGCCGTCGTCGGTGGTGGCCTCGGCGGTGGGGGAGGGGGCCGTGTCCGAGGAGCCGTCGCCGTTGCCGGCTCCGCTGGCTTAATGTCCAGCCACTTGACATCGCGTCCGTGAGGTGACCAGAAATCCGGGCGCGGGCGCCCACGGCGTTGATCGCTGGAATCGCGGAGTGGAAATGCGTTGCAGGGTGCGCGCTGATCTGGAAAAAGGGGGCCCAATTCCCGGAACGCGGAATTCATGGTTCCGGAGAATCCGGCGACGAACCGCCGATCCACCCCACCCCGTGCCGAGCGGGATCCGGAGGACTTCACCGGGCTCGACAAGGGCCAACCTGCGCTAAAGTACGTCAAATTCGGGCTGTTTCACCCCTGGGAGAGTCCCGTGGCCCAGCAGGAGCGTGCCATCCGGACCCGCCGCGCGGTGCTCGACGCGGCCGCCGCGGTCTTCGCCGAACGGGGTTACGCCGCGGCCACCGTCGCCGAGATCCTCAGCCGGGCCAAGGTGACCAAGGGCGCCATGTACTTCCACTTCGACTCGAAGGCCTCCCTCGCCCGGGGCGTGCTCGCGGCGCAGGCAGGCGTCGAGCACCATGTGCCCCGCGAACTCAAGCTCCAGGAATGGGTCGACGCGGGGATGACGCTCGCCGCCCGCCTCCCCGGGGAACCCCTGCTCCTCGCGGGTGTGCGGCTCTCCGTCGATCTCCAGGGCCGTGACGTCTTCGGCAGCGTCTGGCCCGCCTGGACGCAACGCACCGCGGACTTCCTCGAGGAGGCCAAGCGCCGCGGCGAAGTGCTGCCGCACGTCGTGCCGGAGACGACCGCGCACCTCTTCCTCGGGGCCTGGATCGGCGTCCAGTTCGTCTCCCAGGCGGTCGCCGGATGGGCCGATCTGGAGCGGCGGATGGCCGATCTCTTCGAGCACGTGCTGCCGGCCATCGCGACCCCGGCCGTACTGGCCCGGCTCGACACGGCTCCCGACCGGGGAAGCCGTGTCATCGCGGAGTCAGAGGCGGAGGCGGAGGCCGTGTCGGTGACCGCCGTGGCCGCCGGCGACGGCTGAACGGCGGGGCGCTCGCCGCTCGGCCGGTCGGAACTGGCCTGTCGGAACCGTTCTGGTCGGAACCGTTCCGGTCAGGCCTCCCCGCCCGCCCCCAGTGACCGCTGCTTGACCCGCTCCAGATGCCGGGTGAAGACCTCCCGGGTCCGAGGGGTCAGGGTGCGCAGGGCCACCAGAGCGGTGATCACCACGTCGCACAGTTCCGCCTCGACGTCGTCCCAGGTGTGGGTGGTGCCCTTGCGCGGGTTCCGGCCGGTCGCACCGATCACCGCCTGGGCGACCTCGCCGACCTCCTCCGACAGCTTCAGGACCCGCGGCAGTACCGCCGCCTCCCGGCCCTCGTCGAGGGGGCGGTGCCCGTCCAGCCAGGCCCACAGGTCGTCGACGGTGGACCAGATGTCCTCGGGCGGTGCCGGCACGGTGCCGGGATGCTGATCGCTCATGCAGCGCAGCCTGCCATGACCGCCGGCTCCTGTTCCGGGCCTTGCGGCGGCCCGCCATGGCCGTCGGACCTGTTCCCGCCCGCGCCTCGGCCCGCCACGACCGCCGTGTCCTACTCCTCGAAAAGCGCCTCCTGCTCCCCCTCCTTCTCCTTGCGGAGCCGCCGCGCCCGCGCGCCCAGGACCACGGACGTCGCCGCGGCCACCGTCGCGAACGCCGCCGGGATCATCCAGCCGCGGTTGACGGTGTGTCCGAGGGCGTGGTCCACGGAGAGCCGGCCGGGGCCCGTGATCGCCAGGCCCGCGGAGGTCAGGCCCAGCGAGGCGGCGTACTCGTAGCCGCCGCTCTGGGCGAAGAAGCCGCTGGGCGCGTGCACCGCCGCCGCCCCCGCCATCGCGCCCGCGGCAGCCGCGCCCGCCGCCGGCGTCGCCAGGCCCATGACCAGCAGCAGGCCGCCGCCGGCCTCCGACAGCCCGGCCGCCATCGCGCTCGCCTTCCCCGGCCGGTAGCCCACGGACTCCATGAACCGGCCGGTCCCCTCGATCCCGCCACCGCCGAACCAACCCAGCAGCTTCTGCGCGCCGTGTGCGGCCAGCACACCGCCGGTACCCAGCCGGAGCAGCAGCAGGCCCAGATCGCGTCGGTCGTAACAGGTCACGGTGACTCCCCAGGCAGACGGCGGAAGAACAGCGGCATCGGACTCATTCCGGATGTCCACCGTCGCACCGCCCGCACTCGCCGGGCCCGTCCTGCGCTCCGTTCGGGTGGCGGGGTCCGGGGACCGGTGTGACGCTGCCGACATGACGATTCAGACCGCCAGACTGAGCGACCCGGCCGTCCGTGCCTTCGTCACCGCCGTCAACGCCCACGACCGCGAGGGCTTCATGCAACTCCTCGCGCCCGGCGCGACCATGGCGGACGACGGAACCGACCGCGACCTCGCCGAGTGGATCGAGGAGGAGATCTTCTCCACGCACGGCCACATGGAGGTCGACAACGAGTCCGCCGGCGGGCGCGCCCTCCTCGCCCGCTATCGCAACGACACCTGGGGCGAGATGCGCACCCGGTGGGCGTTCACCATCGCCGACGACGGCCGGATCTCGCGGTTCGAGACCGGCCAGGCGTAGAACACGGACACGAGTCCCCGTACGGTGCCTTGCCCTCGCGCGCACTCCAACTCGTAGCGTTCCCGGGCATGGAGACCACCACCTGCACAAGGACACTGGGACGTGGCGGGATCGAGGTCAGCGCGCTCGGATTCGGGTGCTGGGCGATCGGAGGGGAGTGGCACTCGGCGGACGGGCAGCCGCTCGGCTGGGGCGCGGTGGACGACGAGGAGTCCGTACGGGCCATCCGGCGCGCCCTCGACCTCGGCGTCACCTTCTTCGATACCGCTGATGTCTACGGCTGCGGGCACAGCGAGCGGCTGCTCGGGCGGGCCCTGGGCAAGCGCCGGGACGAGGTCGTCGTCGCCACCAAGTGGGGCAACCTCTTCGACGAGCGCACCCGCACGGCCGACGGGCAGGACGCCACGCCCGAGCACGCGCGTCGCGCCCTCACCGCCTCCCTCGCCCGCCTCGGCACCGACCACGTCGACCTGTACCAGCTGCACCTCTCCGACGCCCGTCCCGACGACGCGGCCGGCCTCCGGGACGCCTGCGAGGAGTTCGTGGCCGAGGGGCTGATCCGGGCCTACGCCTGGAGCACGGACGACCCCGCCCGCGCGGCCCTCTTCGCCGAGGGAGAGCACTGCACGGCCGTGCAGCACGCGCTGAACGTGCTCCAGGACGCGCCCGGGATGCTCGCGCTGTGCGAGGAGAGGGATCTCGCGAGCGTCGACCGCAGCCCGCTGGCCATGGGACTGCTCACCGGCAAGCACGCCGGGCGTGCACCCCTGGAGGCGGGGGACATCCGCAGCCGGCCGCCCGCCTGGCTGCCGGGCTTCGGCGACGGCTCCGGTGCCGACCCGGAGTGGCTGGCCCGCGTCGAGGCGCTGCGCGAGGTCCTGACCAGCGGCGGCCGTACGCTTGCCCAGGGCGCCCTGGCCTGGCTGTGGGCGCGCAGCGCGCGGACCGTTCCCATCCCCGGGTTCCGCTCGGTCGCTCAGGCCGAGGAGAACGCGGGCGCGCTCGCCAAGGGCCCGCTGACCGCCGCCCAGCTGGTCGAGACCGACCGCATCCTGGGGCGGTGAGCGGGCGAGAAGCGGACGTGGAGAGGGCGGGAGCGGGCGTGGGGCCGGCGGTGAGCGGGCGTGGGGCCGGCGGTGAGCGCAATCCGACAGGGTATTCGGTGACCTGCCCTTTGATCATCTTTTGATCAGGCTTTGAGGACATGTCGCGCACGGGGTCGGGCTCGCTTTGTACGGTCCCCGGGTGCGTGATTCCTCTCGGTCCCCCCACCACCTGTCCCGGCGTTCCCTGCTCACCCTGGCCACGGCCGCCCCGCTGACCGCCATGACCGCCACCGGCCCGGCCACGGCCGCCACCCCGGCCCGCGCCGCGACCCCCGCCCGCGCCTCCACCGTGATCGGCGGCGAGCGGCTGGCCCATGCGGGGGTGCAGGTGAGCGGGGCCACCGGCCTGCCCGGCCGCCTCACCGCCCGTGCCTGGCTCCTCGCCGACTGCGAGACGGGCCACGTGCTCGCCGCCCACCGCGCGCACCAGCCCCTCGCGCCCGCCTCCACGCTGAAGATGCTGTTCGCGGACACGGTGCTGAGGAAGTTCCACCGCTCCGAGCGGCACACCGTCACCGACGCCGAACTGGCCGACATCCCCATGGGCTCCAGCCTCGTCGGGATTCAGGCCGGGACCACCTACACGGTGGAGCAGCTGTGGCAGGGCGTGTTCCTGCGGTCGGGCAACGACGCCGTGCACGTGCTCGCCCACATGAACGGCGGGGTGGCGAGGACGGTCGCCGAGATGCAGGCCAGGGCGGAGGACCTCCAGGCCCTGGACACCCACGTGGTCAGCCCCGACGGCTTCGACCACCCCGGTCAGCTGTCCTCGGCGTACGACCTGACGCTGATCGCCCGGCACGGGCTGCGCAACGCCGACTTCCGCGGCTACTGCGGCACGCACGACGCCGACTTCCCGGCCGGCCGGGACAAGAGCTTCCAGATTCAGAACACCGACCGCCTGCTGACCGGCGCGTGGGGCCTGAGGGCGTACAAGGGCCTGATCGGGGTGAAGAACGGCTACACCAGCGACGCCGGAAACACCTTCGCCGGCGCGGCCGTACGCGGCGGCCGCACCCTGCTGGCCACGGTGCTGAAGCCCGCGAACGGCAGCAACGCCGTCTACGAGGAGACCGCCGCCCTGCTCGACTGGGGCTTCGGGCAGGGGCGTTCCGCGCAGCCCGTCGGCACGCTGGTCGAGCCGCTGAGCGAGGGCGGGTCGAAGACGGACGCGGGCGCCCCGCCCGGGAAGCGGGCCGCACCGGCCGCCGCCGGACCGCCGGGCGCGGCGGCGGCCGACCGCCCCTCGGCCTGGCGGCTGATGGAAGGCGCGGGCGGGACGGTCGCGCTGCTGACCGGCGGCATGTGGGCGCTGCGCCGGCGCCGGGCCGCGGCAGCCGGCTCCGGAGGCCGCCACCGGCGCTGAGCCGCGGCCGTCCGAGCCCTGGTCGTCCGTGCGGCAGCCGTCTGAGCCGCAGTCGTTCGTGCGGCAGCCGTTCCACGCACCGGTGCGGACCCCGCGGTCCCCCCGCGGGGTCCACCCCCGACCGGTGCCGTGGAACGGCTGCCGCCTCCCCCCTGAGATGTGGCTCTGGGCCAGGTCGACGGAAGCGCGCCGCTCCAACTGTGAAGCTCTGATGGAGGAGATGTCGAGCATAGGTGCGCTACCGGCCCCGATGGTCCGGAGTTGGGATTCCGTTTGTGCAGATTGCCCGTCGGTGGCCCGTTCCGCCGTCCGTCCCGGGCCGTTCGGCTCCGTTCCGGGCCGCTCAGCCCCGCCCCACGTACGGCATCGTCGTCGCCAGCACCGTCGCGAACTGCACGTTCGCCTCCAACGGCAGCTCGGCCATGTGCCGCACGGTGCGCGCCACGTCGGCGACGTCCATCACCGGTTCCGGGACCACCTCCCCGTTGGCCTGGAGGGCGCCCGACTCCATCCGGGCCGTCATGTCGGTGGCCGCGTTGCCGATGTCGATCTGCCCGACCGCGATCCGGTACGGCCGCCCGTCCAGGGAGAGCGCCTTGGTCAGGCCGGTCAGGGCGTGCTTGGTGGCGGTGTAGGGCGCGGAGTGGGGCCGGGGCGTGTGCGCCGAGATCGAGCCGTTGTTGATGATCCGGCCGCCCTGCGGGTCCTGCTCCTTCATCTGCCGGTACGCCGCCTGCGCGCACAGGAAGGCCCCGTTGAGGTTGGTGTCCACCACGTGCCGCCACGCCTCGTAGGACAGGTCCTCCACCGGCACGCCGCCCGGCCCGAACGTGCCCGCGTTGTTGAACAGCAGGTCGACGCGCCCGAACCGCTCGACGGCGGCGGCGAACAGCGCGGCCACGTCGTCCGGCCGGGCCACGTCGGTGCGTACGGCGAGGGAGGCGGCCCCCGGGGCGAGCGCCGCCGTCTCCTCCAGCGTCTCGGGGCGCCGCCCCGCCAGGGTCACGGACCAGCCCGCGCGCAGCAGTTCCACGGCGACGGCCCGCCCGATGCCCGAGCCGGCGCCGGTCACCACGGCGATCTTCGATTGCCTGTCGGTCATGGCACCGGAGCGTACGAGGACGGTCCGTCACGCGGAATCCACTGTCCGCCATACGGATGTCCGCCCCATGTCGCGGGGCTCAGGCGAGCGCGGGCTCCCGGTCCTGACCGGCCTCCGGTCCATCCGCCTCCCCCGGATACCGCACGCCGATCCGCTCCCGCACCGCGTCCAGCGTCCGCATCACCGCCAGGGTGCCCTCCAGTGGTACGAGCGGCGACTCCGTCTCGCCGGCGCGCAGGGCACGCATCACCTCCAGCGCCTCGTGCCGCATGCTGGTGCGCGGACCGTCGGCCGGGTCCGCGGTGAACTCCTCCGGCTCACGGCCGTGCCGGCGCAGCACGAAACGCTCCGGGTGGAAGAAGCCGGAGGGCACGTCGATCCGGCCCTTGGAGCCGGTGACCGAGGCGCAGGTCGCCGTGGAGCCCGTGATGGAGCAGTGCAACTGGGCCAGCGCGCCGCCGTCCCAGGAGAGCAGCGCGCCGGTCTGGAGGTCGACGCCCTCCGCGGAGAGCACCGCCCTTGCCGTCACGTCCGACGGCTCGCCGAGCAGCAGCTGCGCGAACGACACCGGGTACACGCCGAGGTCGAGCAGCGCCCCGCCGCCGAGGTGCGGGTCGCGCAGCCGGTGCGAGGGTGGGAAGGGGCCGGCGAGCCCGAAGTCGGCCTGGACGGTGCGCACTTCGCCGATCGCGCCGTCCTCGACCAGTGCCTTCAGGCGCCGTACCAGTGGATTGCAGTACATCCACATGGCCTCCATCAGGAACCGGCCGTGCTCCCGGGCGAGTGCGACGAGTTCCCGGGCCTGCCGCAGGTTCAGCGTGAACGGCTTCTCGCACAGCACGTTCCGCCCGGCCTCCAGGCACAGGCCGGCGGCCGCCCGGTGGGCCGCGTGCGGGGCGGCGACGTAGACGACGTCGACGTCCGGGTCGTGGGCGAGTGCCTCCCAGTCGCCGTAGGCCCGCGGGATCCCGAACCGTTCCGCGAACGCCCTCGCCGGCTCCTCGGTGCGCGAGGCCACCGCCACGACCTCGGCGTCCGGCAGGTCCACCAGATCCGCGGTGAACGCGGCCGCCATCTGGCCGGTCGCCAGAATCCCCCAGCGCACCGTCTGTTCCGCCATCCCGGACACTTCCGACATCCCGGACCCCACCCTCGCTCACGCGTTCCTCGGCTCGGTGTACGAGCTGAGAGCATAGGCGGCGGATCGGACGGAGAGGGCCGGAGAAGGCCGAAGACGACCGGTGAGGGCCGGTGAGGGCCGAAGACGGCCGGTGAGGGCCGGAGACGGCCGGTGAGGGCCGGAGAGGGAGGGGCACACATGTCGGAGGGTGGGGCGCCGGCGCCGCACGCGCCGCGGACGGCCGTACCGGAGCGGGGACTCGCCGGACCACCGGCGCGCGCGGCCCGCCGTGCCGGGCTGCTGGTGACCCTGATCCTCGGCGGGCTGACCGCGACGCCTCCGCTCGCGATGGACATGTACCTCCCGTCGCTGCCGGAGGTCACCCGGTCCCTGCACGCCCCGGCCGCGACCGTCCAGCTCACGCTGACCGCCTGCCTGGCCGGCATGGCGCTCGGGCAGATCGTGGTCGGCCCGATGAGCGACCGGTGGGGGCGCCGCCGCCCGCTGCTGGCCGGGCTGGCCGTCTACGTCCTCGCCACCGCGCTGTGCGCGCTCGCCCCGAACGTCGAGACGCTGGTCGCCTTCCGGCTGGCCCAGGGCCTGTCGGGCGCGGCCGGCATCGTGATCGCCCGCGCGGTGGTCCGGGACCTGTACGACGGCGTGGCCATGGCCCGCTTCTTCTCCACCCTGATGCTGATCTCCGGGGTCGCCCCGATCGTGGCGCCGCTGATCGGCGGGCAGATCCTGAGGGTGACGGACTGGCGGGGTGTGTTCGTCGTCCTCACGGTGGTCGGGGCGCTGCTGGCCGTGGTCGTCTGGACCCGGCTGCCGGAGACCCTGCCGCCCGCCCGGCGGCACGGCGGCGGGGTGGGCGAGACGCTCGGCTCGATGCGCCGGCTGCTCGCCGACCGAGCCTTCACCGGGTACCTGCTCGCGGGCGGCTTCGCCTTCGCCGCGCTGTTCGCGTACGTAGCCGCCTCGCCGTTCGTGATCCAGGAGATCTACGGTGCCTCCCCGCAGACGTACAGCCTGCTGTTCGGGCTCAACTCGGTCGGGCTGGTCATCGTGGGCCAGATCAACGGCCGGGTGCTGGTCGGCCGGGTCCGCCTGGACCGGGTGCTGGCCGTCGGCCTCGCCGTGGTCGTCCTGGCCGCGACCGGCCTGCTGCTGATGGCCGCGGGGGTCTTCGGGGACGCGGGCCTGGTGCCCGTGGCCGCCGCGCTGTTCGTGCTCATGTCCGCGATGGGCGTCACCCTGCCCAACACCCAGGCGCTCGCCCTGATGCGCACCCGGCAGCACGCCGGCTCCGCGTCCGCCCTGCTCGGCACGTCGTCCTTCCTCATCGGCGCGGTCGCCTCCCCGCTGGTCGGGATCGCCGGGGAGCACACCGCCGTGCCCATGGCGCTGGTCCAACTGGCGGCCGCACTGGTGGCGCTGGCCTGCTTCATGGGAATGTGCCGTCCCTGGAGGCCACGTGCGGCCGAGAGCCCGGGGGAGGAGAGCTGAGCGCACCGAGACTGCGCGGGGACACACCGGAGAAGGCCGGACTGGACCCCGCCGAGCTGCGTCACCTCGTGCGCGAGGTCCACGACCTCACCACCGGGGAGCACCCCTGGGCGGCGGGCGCCGTCGTGATCGCCGGGCGTGGTCCGGTGGTCGCCGTCGCCGAGGCGGCGGGCTGGGCGGTGCGGTACGCGTCCTACGACCCCGCCACCGACCGGGGGGTCGAACTGCCGCCCGCCCAGCGGGTGCCGATGACCCTGGACACGCCGTTCGACCTGGCCTCCCTCACCAAGCTGTTCACCGCGGTCGCCGCCGTGCAGCAGATCGAGCGGGGCACGCTGGGCATCGACGCGCGGGTGGGGGCGTACCTGCCGGAGTTCCGGGCGGCCGCCGCGCACGGCGTCACCGTACGGCAGCTGCTCACGCACACCTCCGGACTGCGCCCCGAACTCCCGCTGTACGACTGCCCCGACGGCGCCTCCCGGTCGGCGATGCTGCGCGCGGAGGCCCCGGTGGGCGAACCCGGTACGTACACCTACTCGGACCTCAACCCGCTGCTGCTCCAGCGCGTCCTGGAGCGGATCACCGGCCGCCCCCTGGACGTCCTGGTCCGCGACGGGATCACCCGCCCGCTGGGCATGGCGTCGACACGCTTCGGCCCGTGCCCCGGCGCGGCGGCGACCGAGGACCAGCGGCGGCCGTGGGCCAAGGCGGACCGGGGGATGCTGCGCGGGGAGGTCCACGACGAGAACGCCTGGGCGCTGGGCGGCGTGGCCGGGCACGCGGGCCTGTTCTCGACGGCCCCCGACCTCGCGGTCTTCTGCCGCGCGCTCCTCGCGGGCGGCTCCTACGGCCCCGCCCGGATCCTCGGTCCCGACTTCGTCGAGCTGCTGCTCGCCCCGCCGGGCCTGGGTTTCGCGGTGGACCAGCCGTGGTTCATGGGCGAACTGGCGGGCGGCGGCGCGGCGGGCCACACGGGCTTCACCGGTACGTCCCTGGTCCTCGACCCGGCCACGGACACCTTCCTGGTCCTCCTGGCCAACACGGTCCACCCCCGCCGCCGCCCACCGACAAGCGCCCCGCGCGCGGCGTCCGCGACCCGCCTGGCACGAGCGGTACGAGCAGCCCGCCGGGCCTGAGGGGCGCGAGGGGTCTGGTGGGCCTGCGGGGCGTGGGAGGCGCGGCGGTCTGGGTGGTCCGCCGGACTCGGGAAGCGTGGGCGATCTGGGTGGTCTGCCGGATGTGGGAGGCGCGGGCGGTCTGGGCGGCGTGCCGGGCCTGATCATGCCGATGGTCTGGTTGGCCTGTGGGGGCGTGGGAGGCGCAGGCGCGGTCCGGGTGGTGTGCCGGACGTGGGAGGCGCGAGCGGGGCCGGGCGGCCCGCTGGGCCTGAGGGGCGCGGGCGGTTCGGGTGGTCTGCCGGGCCGGGGAGGCGTGGGCGGTTCAGGTGGCCCGCCGGAGCTGGGAGGTGCGGGCGTAGTGCTGGGCCTGAGGGGCGCGGGCGGTTCGGGTGGTCTGCCGGGCCGGGGAGGCGTGGGCGGTTCAGGTGGCTCGTCGGAGCTGGGGGGTGCGGGCGTAGTGACGGGCCTGAGGGGTGTGGGCGGTTCGGGTGGTCTGCCGGGCCTGGGAGGCGTGGCGGTTCAGGTGGCTCGTCGGAGCTGGGGGGTGCGGGCGGACCGTCGGAGCCGGCAGGCTCGGGCGGACCGTCGGAGGTGGGAGGCGTGGGCGGTTCGGGGGGCTCGGGGGAGCTGAGAGAATCGGACGGTGAATGACGTCGTACCCCCGTCGGAGACTCTCCGTGCCGCGCTCTCCGGGCTGCTCGACGGGCTGCCGCCCCGGCAGGCCGCGGGTGCCGTGGAGCGGCTGATCGCCAACTACCGGGGGAGCACCCCGACCGACGCGCCGATCCTGCGCGACCGCGCGGACGTGGTCGCGTACGCCGCCTACCGGATGCCGGCCACCTTCGAGGCGGTCCGCTCGGCGCTGGAAGCGTTCGCGGCGGCCGCGCCCGAGTGGACGCCCGCCAGTCACACCGACGTCGGCGGCGGGACCGGCGCCGCCGCCTGGGCCGTCGGCGCCACCTGGGACGGCATCCGGCCGGTGACCGTGCTCGACTGGGCCGAGCCCGCGCTCGCCCTCGGCCGGGAGATCGCCGAGGCCGACCCGGCCCTGCGGGACGCCCGCTGGCAGCGTGCCCGGATCGGCGCGGCGCTCACCCTCGACGACACCGACCTCGTCACCGTCTCCTACGTCCTGGGCGAGCTGACCGAGGCCGACCGCGCGGCCGTCGTGGACGCCGCCGCGGCCGCCGCCCGCGCCGTCGTGGTCGTCGAGCCCGGCACACCCGACGGCTACGCCCGCGTCATCGAGGCCCGGAACCGGCTGATCGAGGCCGGTTTCCAGGTCGCCGCGCCCTGCCCGCACAGCGCCGCCTGCCCGATCGTGCCCGGCACGGACTGGTGCCACTTCTCGGCCCGGGTCAGCCGGTCCTCCCTGCACCGGCAGGTCAAGGGCGGCTCCCTCGCGTACGAGGACGAGAAGTTCAGCTACGTCGCCGCCACCCGCTTCCCGGTCGCCCCGGCCCCCGCGCGCGTCGTCCGCCGCCCCCAGATCCGCAAGGGCCAGGTCCTGCTGAACCTCTGCACGCCCGACGAGGGCCTGCGCCGGGAGACGGTCACCAAACGCCACGGAGACCTGTACAAGGCGGCCCGCGACACGGACTGGGGCGACCCCTGGCCGCCTCCCGACCCGACGCGCTAGCAACCGGCCCCGCACGGTCCGGGAGGAGCGGCGAGACGCGCCGTCTCACGCCCCTGCTACCGTCGGCGCATGCCCGACAAGCCCGCCCCCGACGCCAGCCGCCGCAGTGAGAAGTCCCGCCGCGCGATCTACGCCGCCGCCCTCGCGCTCGTCGCGGAGACCGGGTATCCGAAGACCACGATCGAGTCGATCGCCGCGCGGGCCGGGGTGGGCAAGCAGACGATCTACCGCTGGTGGCCCTCGAAGGCGGACGTGCTCATGGAGGCGTTCCTCGACCTCGGCGAGCAGGCGGCGGCCCGCCAGGGGGACGGGCAGGGGGACGGGATCCCCGACACCGGCGACCTCGCCGCCGACCTCAAGGCCGTCCTGCGCGCCACCGTCGACGAGCTGTTCGACCCGGCGTTCGAGGCGCCCGCCCGGGCCCTGGCCGCCGAGGGCGTGGTGAACGAGCAGCTCGGCCGGCAGTTCGTGGCCAAGCTGCTCCAGCCGCAACTGGAGCTGTACGTCCGCAGGCTGCGCTCGGCCCAGGACACCGGCGCCGTACGTCCCGGCGTCGACCCCCGCATCGCCCTGGAGCTCTTCGTCTCCCCGCTCGCCCAGCGCTGGCTCCAGCGCACCGCGCCGATCTCCTACGAGTACACCGACACCCTCGTCGACTACGCCCTGTACGGGATCGCGCCGCGCTGAGCGCCGCCGCGGCCGCCCCGGAGGCGGGCGCGGCCGCCCCGGTTGCGGGCTCCGGCCCCCCGAGGCGGAGGATGGTGGGACCATGGGGCATGCTGTCCACACCAGCGAGGTCAGGGGATAGATGAGCGCGGAGTTCGGCGACCGCACCGGCCGGCAGGGCAAACTCACCAGGTGGTTGCGGGGACGCCGCCCCAAGGAGACGGTCGGCGAAGGCGGTCGTGAGGACCTGCTGCTCGCCGCCGCCACCGCGGGACTTCCCCTCGCGCCCGCCGCGCACCCGGCCACCGGATACGGCTGCTCCTGCGACCGCGTCGGCTGTCCCACGCCCGCCCGGCACCCGGTGTCGTTCGCCTGGCAGACGCAGTCGACCACGGACCGCGCCCAGATCGAGCGCTGGGCCCGGCACCAGCCGCAGGCCAACTTCATCACCGCGACCGGAATGGTGCACGACGTCCTCGACGTGCCCCTGGAGGCCGGCCGCGAGGCCCTGGAGCGGCTGCTCGCCGAGGGCGTCGAGGTCGGTCCGGTCGCCGAGAGTGACGACGGCCGCATGCTGTTCTTCACCCTCACCCGCGGCACGCCCGAGGACGAGGACGAGTGGTGGCCCTGCGAGCTGGACTGCCATCCGGAGACCATGGACGAGCACCCGGGCCTGCGCTGGCACTGCCGCGGCTCCTACGTCCTGGTACCGCCGGCCCGCCTGCCCGGCGACGACGACCAGCAGGTGCGCTGGCTGCGCGGCCCCGAGCACGCCCTCCCGGACCCGCTGAGCCTCCTGGAACCCCTCACCGACGCCTGCGCCCGCCACGCCGCCCAGGCACCGGACCCGCACTCCACGACCTGGCCCCTGCACCACTGAACCCTCGGGCACCACTGAACACTCGGGCACCACTGAACCCTCGGTGGCGGAACCCCCGTGGCCCGGAGGCCCCGTGCCGGACGCCGTGTGCGCGGTCCGCCCGGGACCCGGACCCTACTCGCCCTGGGCCGAGGTGAGGCCCTGGACGCGGGCCAGTATGGAAACCCGCTGTCCGGCCGCGCCCCTCGGCGGGTCGAGGGCCACCTCGTTGGAGATGAACTCCATCGTCAGGGACTGCTTGACCTCGCCCGTGGTGAGGGCCTGGACGTCCTTGTTGGGGGTGGGGACGGAAGCCCCCTCGGCGGCGGTCTGCTTCTCGTAGTGGCGGGTGGTGAAGAACACCAGCGCGCCGCCGTCCGCGGTGCGCAGCGCCAGAGGGGCGTAGGCGCCGTCCGTCATGGGCTGGTCGATGTACTGCCGCGCCAGCCCCGGCCGGCTCGCGGCCCTGGTACGCAGCTTGCGCCAGCCGGTGGTGTGGGCGCCGTCGGCGAAGGCGTCCCCGCCACTGCCCAGGTACGCCGCGTAGTCCTTGCTCAAGTCGCCGGGCGCGACGGCCAGTTCGGTGCTGTTTTCGGGCAGGGCCTCGGCCAGGCCGTCCGCGTCCTTCCGGAACTCCGGTACGTCGCCGGGGGATGCCAGCGTCAGAAACGCCACCCGCCACTCCTCGGTGACGCCGTAGCGCAGGAACACCAGCAGCCAGCGCTGGTCGCCGCCCTTGTTCCCCTTGGCGTCGGCGAGGAACCAGCGCGGCCAGCCCGCCTTCTTGGGGATCGTGAACTTCGCGTCCGTCAGCGTCAGCGGCGTGTGCGCGGAGTTGCCGCCCGGGTTGTTGGTGCGCCCCGCCTTCAGCCGTGCCCCGTCGATGGCGCCGAGCGCGCCGGTGACGAAGTCCGCGTCCAGGGTGCGGTCGTAGGCCTTGTCGGCCTCGTTGTAGGCGTCGGTGAACCGCGTCAGCGCCTTCGCGGCCTCCGCGGGGGTGGTGGCCGGGAGCACCTCACGCTCCCCGTGCACCACCACGCACCCGCTCGCCGTCAGCGTCAGCGCGGCCGCCGTGACCGCCGCCGTCGCCCAACGCTCAAGCCTGCGAAGCCTTTGAGGGCCGCGAACCCTGCTCATCAGCCACCGTCACCTTCCTCTTCCCGGAGGCGAACCCTACCGGGGCGAAGAAGACCGTGAGCGTCGGGACCAGGTACAGCAGCCACACCGTGACCTGGACGACCGTCGGGTCCGGCTGGAAGTTGAACACGCCCTTCAGCAGCGTGCCGTACCAGCTGTCCGGCGGGATGGTGCCGCTGATGTCGAAGGCGAGGTTGCCCAGCCCCGGCACCCAGGCGGCCTCCTGGAGGTCGTGGACGCCGTACGCCAGCACACCCGCCGCGACGACGACCAGCATGGCGCCGGTCCAGGTGAAGAACTTGGCGAGGTTGATCCGCAGCGCGCCCCGGTAGAACAGCCAGCCCAGGAGGACCGCCGTGGCCAGACCGAGGGCGACCCCGATCAGCGGGCGCGGCGTGCCGTCGGAGGCCGCGTGGACCGACGCCCACACGAACAGCGCCGTCTCCAGGCCCTCACGGCCCACGGCCAGGAACGCGGTGGCGACCAGCGCGCCCGTGCCCATCGCCAGCGCCTGGTCCAGCTTGCCGTGCAGCTCGGACTTCAGATGCCGGGCGGTGCGCCGCATCCAGAAGACCATCCAGGTCACCAGGCCCACCGCGACGATCGACAGGGTCCCGCCGAGCGCCTCCTGCGCCTCGAACGTCAGCTCCTGGGAACCGAATTCGAGGACACAGCCGAAGCCCATGGCGATGGCGACCGCGATGCCGATGCCGGTCCAGATCGGCCTCAGGGCGTCCCTGCGGCCGGTCTTCACCAGATAGGCGATGAGGATGCACACGACGAGGCTGGCTTCCAGCCCCTCGCGCAGACCGATCAGATAGTTGGAGAACACGGGTCACGCCTCCTCGGACAGCAGGGTGCGTCCCCACCAGTCGTGCGCGTCACGCACGCCGGGCGGGACCGCGAAGACCGCCGAACCCACGTGCTGGATGTACTGATTGAGCGCGTCCGACGCCGCCAGCTTGCGCTGGAGCGGGATGAACCCGTTGCGTGGGTCGCGCTGGTAGGCCAGGAAGAACAGTCCGGCGTCCAGGCGGCCGAGGCCGTCGGTTCCGTCGGTGAAGGAGTAGCCGCGGCGCAGGATCGTGATCCCGCCGTTGGCGTCGGGGTGCGAGAGCCGTACGTGCGCGTCGGGCTTCATCGCCTTCAGGAACGGCTCGTCGTGCTCCTTGGCCCTGCCGACCGGTGCGCCCTCGCCCTTGTCCCGGCCGAAGATGTCCTCCTGCTCCTGGAGCGGAGCCCGGTCCCAGGTCTCGATGTTCATCCGGATGCGCCGGGCGACGACGTACGAACCCCCGTGCATCCAGGCGTCGTTGGCGCCGCCGTCCTTGTCGCCGACCCATACGAACTTGTCCAGCCGGCCGGTCTCGGTGCCCGCGATGTTGCGGGTGCCGTCCTTGAACCCGAAGAGGTTGCGCGGGGTGTGGGCGTCCGGGGTGGTGGAGGAGGTCTTGCCGAAGCCGAGCTGGGACCAGCGGACGGCGACCTTGCCGAAGCCGATGCGGGCCAGGTTGCGGATCGCGTGCACGGCGACCTGCGGGTCGTCCGCGCAGGCCTGGATGCACAGGTCGCCGCCGGTACGGGAGCGGTCCAGGTTGTCGCCGGGGAACTTGGGCAGGTCCACCAGGGCGGCCGGCCGCCTGTCCCGCAGCCCGAACTTGTCGAACAGCGACGGCCCGAAGCCGATGGTCAGCGTCAGCCGCGAGGGCTTGAGGCCCAGCGCCTCTCCGGTGTCGTCGGGCGGCGCCTCGGCGAGTCCACCGTACGCGCCCTCACCGACCTCCTTGCCGGCGGTCATCCGGCGCGCGGCGGCCGTCCAGTCCTTCAGCATCCGCACGAACTCGGCGCGGTCGTCGGTCTTCACGTCGAACGCGGCGAAGTGCAGGCGGTCCTGCACGGGCGTGGCGATGCCGGCCTGGTGGGCGCCGTGGAACTCCACCGCACCGCCCGCCTCCGCGCCGACCGGGTCGAGGTCGGCGCCGGCCTTGGTCATCGCCACCGCGCCGCCGGCCGCGACGGCACCGAGCGCGATCCCGGCCCCGCCCCAGCCGATCACGGCGCGGCGGGACGGAGTACTGCCCTGGGTCTCGGTCATCTCCCGCCCTCTACTTCACAACGGCCGCGGCGAGCTTGGACAGCGGCTCGGCGAGCGCGTTCACCGCGTCCGAGAGCTCCTTGCGGTCGTCCTTGCCGACCTTGTCGTAGGAGACGAACTCGTACGACGTCTTGTCCGTGCGGTACTTGTCGAGAAGCGTTTCGAGCGCGGCGAACTGCTTGTCGAGCTCCTTGGCCAGCGCCGGGTCGTTCTTCGAGGCGACCGGCTTGAGGAGTTCGTACGCCTTCTGCGCGCCCTCGACGTTGCCCTTGAAGTCGACCAGGTCGGTGTGGGCGTAGCGGTCCTCCTCGCCGGTGACCTTGCCCTGGGCGACCTCGTCGAGGAGTTCCTTGGCGCCGTTGGCCATGGAGGTCGGGGTGATCTCGGCGGTGCCGACCCGCTTCTGCCAGTCCTGGAGGTCGGTGAGGAGCTGGTCGGCGAGCACCTTCTCCTCGGCGCCGATCCTGCCGTCCTTCCACAGCGACTTCTCCAGGCGGTGCCAGCCGGTCCACTTCTGGCCGTCCTCCAGGCCGTCCTCGCGGACGTCGACCTTGGGGTCGATGTCGCCGAAGGACTCCGCGACCGGCTCGGTGCGCTCCCAGCCGAGACGGGAGATCGCGTAAGCCTTCTTGGCGGCCGGCACGTCGCCGGCCTTGATCGCCTTCACGAAGGTCTCGACGCGGGGCAGGGTCTCGTCGGCCTGCTCCTGGGCGTACCGGCGGTAGTCGGCGACGGCCGCGTCCAGCTTCGGGTCGCGCTTGGCGACCGTGCCGCCGGTCGCCTTGACCTCCTGGCGGATGCCCTTGCCCTTCATGCCCGGCTTGCAGGCGATGACGTAGTCGCCGGCCTTCACCTCGGCGGTGACCTTCTGCTTGATGCCGGGGCCGATGTTCTCGCGCTCGGCGACGATCCGGTCGTCAGGGAAGAGGAGGTAGACCTCGGTGACCTTCGAGCCCTTGTTCTCGATGGCGAGCTCGACGTGCCCGGCCGGAAACGCCTTCTTCGAGACCTCGCAGGAGTCGTCCTTCGCGGTCACGTCGACCACGCGGTCGGTGTCCTGCGTGCCGCTTTTCTGCGTACAGGCCGTCACGGCGGTCAGCGCGACCGCGGCTGCGGCGGTGATGACGGAGAAGCGGACGGCTCGCACGAGGGCTCCCGGAAGTGGCTGGAAGGTGACCTGACACCCCACGACCGTTGGTGAGGCTTGCCTAACTTAACCGAGGCTTACCTGGTTCCTACCCGTGCGGACCGTGATTCCTGTCTCATGATCGGCGTACGGGAACGAAGTGATCGCGAATGTGTCAAGAGAGGGCAAAGGGATGGTCAAGATCGAGCCAAGGGGCTCCGTCTGGGGGTCACCAGGACCGCGCCCGTACGCGGGTGCGGCAGCACTTCCACCCCCTGGTCGTAGACCCGGGAGAGCAGCGCCTCGGAGAAGACGTCGGCGGGCGGTCCGTCGGCCACGACACGACCGGCGCACAGGATCGCGACCCGGTGCGCGTACGCGGCGGCCAGTCCCAGGTCGTGCAGCACCACGACAACCGAGTCCCCGGCGTGCGCCCTTTCCCGGCACAGCCGCAGCACCAGCTCCTGGTGCTTCAGGTCGAGCGCGGCGGTCGGCTCGTCGAGCAGCAGCAGCGGTGCCCGCTGGGCCAGCACCCGGGCGAGCGCGACCCGGGCCCGCTCGCCGCCGCTGAGCGCCGGGAACGGGCGCGCGGCGAACGCGGTCACCTCCGTGGCGGCCATCGCCTCGGCCACGATCCGCTCGTCCTCGTCCGGGGAGGCCGAGGACGCGTGCGGGGCACGGCCCATCCGTACGACCTCCTCGACGGCGAAGGGGAAGGAGAGCGCCGCCGACTGCGGCAGCACGGCGCGGCGCGGCGCGAGTTCGGGCGCGGACCACTCGTGGGCCGGGCGGCCGTGGACACGCACCACGCCCCGGGTGGGCGGGAGATCGGCGGCGAGCGCGCCCAACAGGGTCGACTTCCCGGCGCCGTTGGGGCCCACCAGGGCCAGCACCTCACCGGCGCGGACCGCGACGTCGACGCCGTCGAGCACCTCGCGGGCGCCCCTGCGCACATGCAGCGCCTCCGTCTCGGCGAGCACGTCACCGGCCCGGGCCGGGGCGGGGGGAACCGGTCGGATCCTCGGCAGTCTCATGCCCAGCCTCCTTGCCTGCGGCGGGTGCGGCGCAGCAGCCAGAAGAAGAACGGGCTGCCGACCAGTGCGGTGAGCACGCCGAGCGGAAGCTCGGCGGGTGCGGCGACGGTGCGGGCGGCCAGGTCCGCGGCGAGCAGGACGAGCGCGCCGAGCAGGGCACTGCCCGGCACCAGGAAGCGGTGCCCGGGCCCGGCCGCCATCCGCAGCAGATGCGGTACGACCAGGCCGACGAAGCCGATGATGCCGGAGACGCTGACGGCCGCCGCGGTCAGCAGGGCGATGACCAGCACCAGCACGACGCGCAGCCGTTCCACGTCCACGCCCAGGTGGCGGGCCGGACCCTCGCCGAGCGAGAGCAGGTCCAGCCGGCGCGCGTACAGCGGCGCGACGCCCAGTCCGAGCACCGCGCACGGCAGGACGGCCATGACCTTCGGCCAGGTGGCCTGGGAGAGCGAGCCGAGCTGCCAGAAGGTGATCTGGTTGACCGCGGCGGAGTCCGCGAAGAACAGGAACAGCCCGATCAGGGCGCCCGCGAAGGCGTTCACCGCGATCCCGGTGAGGATCAGCGTCACCACCTCCGTACGGCCGCCCGAGCGCGCCATGGCGTACACCAGCAGAACCGTGCCCAGACCCGCGACGAAGGCGGCCACCGGGACCGTCCAGGTGCCGAGGAAGTCAAGACCGAGGGCGATCGCGGCGACCGCGCCGACCGCCGCGCCCGAGGAGACCCCGATGACGCCCGGCTCGGCCAGCGGATTGCCGAACACGCCCTGCATCAGCGCGCCCGCGCAGCCCAGCGAGGCGCCCACGAGCAGGGCCAGCACGATGCGCGGGAAACGCACGTTCCACAGCACCGACTCGCCTGACCGGCAAGAAGGTCCCCCTGGTCACCTTCGCGGCCAAGGGCCTGACCGCCCGCGACGGCCTGGCGAAGGTGACCGAGGCACCGGCCGAGCTGACCGCCCGTGGCGCCAAGGCGTTCGGCGGGATGTACCCGACGGGCACCGCTATGGACCCGGTGACCCTGGCCGTCGCCCTCACCGCCACCGCCAAGCTGCCCGCCCTGCCCGCTCTGGGCAGCGCGGTCACCGAAACCGCCTCGCCCGCACCCACGACGGCCGCCCCCGCCCCCTCGGCCGAGCCGGTCGCGGCCACCGGCGACGACGGCACCCCGGTCCTGCCGGTCGCGCTCGGCGCGGGAGGCGCGCTGGTGGTGGCTCTCGGCGGGGCGGCGCTCTACCGCCGCAGGAACCGTACGGAGTCCACCGCGCCCACCGAGGGTTCCGGTACGGCGGCGAACTCCGGCGCCGCGGCCTCCGGTTCAGGCGCCGGCTCCGGCTCCGGTTCAGGCGCCGGCTCCGGCTCCGGTTCAGGCGCCGGCTCCGGCTCCGGTGCCGGCGAGGAGCGGTCCGCCGGGTCGTGACCCTGCCCGGCCGTCCCGGCCGGCCGGGCCCCCAAGCCTCTCCCCTCACCCCCCACGTCCTGATTCCCTCCGCCGCCCCACAGGCGGACCCCGTCACGAGGAGAACCGTCATGTCCGCCACCGCCACCCGCGCCCGCAGACGGCCGGTGATGTTCGCCGCCGCCGTGGCCACGGCCACCGCGCTGGGCGCCGCCGCCCTGGCCACGGCCCCCGGTGCCGCCGCGGCCTCCGTGCCCCTGACCGGCTACGAACTGAGCTGGGGCATCAAGGAGTCGTACCGCAACTACGTCACCGGCCCCTACACCAAGGGCACGTTCACCGCCACCGAGGGCGCCTCCCAGGCCGACGGCAACGGCGTCTTCACCTTCACCGACGGCCAGGGCACCTACGACAGCACCAACCACACGCTGCGCCTGGCGTTCAAGGGCACGCTCGTCGCCGAGTCGCCCGTGCACGGGTTCAAGCGGGTGCTCAGCGACTTCCAGTACGACAGCGCCACGGGCGTCCTCACCGCCGACCTGACCGCCGACGACGGCCCGACCCAGCAGGACGTGCCGTTCGCCGAGGTCGCGGCCCCGACCGGCTCGGACATGGGCGGCCTGGCCACCACCCTCACCACCGAGGCCGGCACCTTCCTCGGCAGCTCCTCCTACGCGGGCGCGGCAGGCGACCCGCTGTCGGTGGTGAAGAAGCAGGGCACGACGTCCCCGAGCCCGTCGCCCAGCGAGTCGGGGACCACCTCGCCCGAGCCGACGTCCTCGCCCACCTCGTCGGCCTCGCCGAGCGCGTCGGAAACCGGCGGCCCGTCGTCCCCGAAGCCCAGCGACTCGGCCTCCCAGAGCGCCAAGCCCACGGCGTCCACCTCTCCGTCCGCCTCCACCGCGCCCGCCCCCTCCAGGGGAGACATAGCCGACGGCAGGCTGGCCTGGGGTGTGAAGGACTCCTTCCGCGGCTACGTCGTGGGCCCGGTGGCCAAGGGCCGGATCACGACGTCGGACGGAGCCTCCCAGGCGTCCGGCAACGGCGCCTTCACCTTCGCCGACGCCACCGGCGGCTACGACACCGAGGCCGGCACCCTCTCCGCCGCGTTCAAGGGCTCGGTGAACTTCAAGGGCCACCAGGGCGAGGGCGAGGGCGGCGGCTACGGGCTCGACCTCACCCTCGACAATGTCCGGGCCGCTCTCGACGGCGGGTCCGGCAAGCTGACCGCCGATGTCACCAGCCTCGGCGAGAAGTCGCCCAACGTGGTCCTGGCTGATCTGAAGGCCGGCTCCACCAAGCTCACCGCCAAGAACGACGTCATCACCCTGAACGACGTGACGGCAACGCTGACCGAGGCCGGCGCCAAGGCGTTCGGCGGCTTCTACGACAAGGGCACCGCGCTCGACCCGGTGAACCTTTCCGTCGTCCTCACCAAGGGCGCCGAACTCCCCTCCGGCAACGGCACTTCGGGCGGCGGCTCCGGCACGGGCGGCACCGGCACCTCCGGCGGCACGGGCGATATCGGCGGTACCGGCTCGACGACCGGCGGCATCGGCTCCACCACCGGCGGCATCGGCGGCAGCATGGCCGCCACCGGCTCGAACGTCCCGGTGGGCGCCCTGGGCGCGGCCGCCGCGGCGACCGTGGCGGCGGGCGCGGGCGTGCTCTACGCGCTGCGCAGGCGGCGCGACGCGCAGGCCTGATCCGCGTCGGCGGCAGTGTCGTCCCGCTCGGACGGCACCGCCGCCGTGATGCTTCAATGCCCGGGTGACCGACTACGACGTGCTGCGCGTCTTCTGCGGGCCGCGCGGCGGCTACGGCAACGAACTCGGTGTCGTCCGCGACGGCTCGCGCGTTCCCGCCCAGGAAGACCGCCAGGAACTCGCCGCCAAACTCGGCTTCAGCGAGACGGTGTTCGTCGACGACCCCGAGCGCGGCGTCATCGACATCTTCACTCCCACCCTGCGCCTGCCGTTCGCGGGCCACCCCTGCGTGGGGGTGGCCTGGCTCCTGGACGTACCGGAACTGATCACCTCCGCCGGCACGGTGGGCACCCGCCTGGACGGCGAGTTCACCTGGATCGAGGCCCGCCCGGAGTGGGCCCCGCCACGCACCCTGCGCCAGTACGCCACCGCCGCCGAGGTCGACGACCTGCCCGTACCGCCGCCCGGCGAGTGGATCTACGCCTGGTCCTGGGAGGACGAGGCCGCCGGCCGGATCCGCGCCCGCGCCTTCCCCGGCCGCGACGACGGCATCGATGAGGACGAGGCAACAGGCGCGGCGGCCCTGCTGCTTACGGCCCAACTGGAACGTGCCCTGAACATCGTCCAGGGCACAGGCTCCCAACTCCTCACCGCCCCCCAACCGGGCGGCTGGGTCGAGGTCGGCGGCCGGGTGGTCCTGGAGCGCTGACGCGCACGGGCCGTGCCCTGGTGTCCCCCGGCCAGGTCACGCCGAGAGGGGGAACTCCTCGCCCAGCGCGTGGAAGACCGCCGTGTTCAAGGTGAACGCCCGCTTGCACTCGGTCACGATGCGCTGCTTCTCCAGGTCGTCGGCGTCGACGGTGTCCAGGAGTTCGCGGTAACCACGCTTGAAGGCGGCCGGGTTGGGGATCTCCTCGAACACGTAGAAGCGGACTCCGTCACCCTTCTTCGTGAAGCCCCACGTCTTCTCCGCCTTGTCCCGGATGACCTGGCCGCCGGAGAGGTCGCCGAGGTAACGGGTGTAGTGGTGGGCGATGTAGCCGGCCGGCCACTGCTCGGCGCACTCGCGCACCCGTGCCGCGTACGCCTCGGTCGCGGGCAGCGCGCTCAGTCCCGAGCGCCAGGAGGCACCGCGCAGATGCGTCAGGTCCCGCTCCAGCGCGGCCAGCCGGAACAGCTCGGACCGGATGAACGGGCCCGCCACCGGATCCGACTCCAGCCGTTCGGCCCCGTCCTCCAGTGCCGCGTACACGAACCAGAGCTGCTCGGTGTACCGCGCGTACGCGTCCACGCCGAGCCGGCCGCCGAGCAGATCACTCATGAAGGGTGGAGGTCTCCGCCTCCGTGTGCTGCTCGTGGGAGGCGGTGCGGATGAGTGTCGAGAAGGAATCCATGCGGCCATCCTCTAAGCTTGAAATTAAACCTTCGGTGATCGTTCGGGGATCGAGTGGTTCACCCACATGGGAATCTGCCGGACATGACGACGACCTCCCTTTCACGCTGTG